>VGRF01000018.1 GCA_016875395.1 Deltaproteobacteria bacterium
CGAGCTGCGCGCGGCGCTCCCGCGCGAGCGCGCCGCCGCGCTGCACGAGCGCGCGCGTCAGCGCAGCGAGGCGCACGCGGCGCGCGACGAGGCGCGCGGTCGGCGCGTGCGCGCGCAGCGTGCGCGCGAGGCCGGCGAGCGTTCGCCGCGCATCGCGCGTCCGCTCGAGCGCAGCGCGCGTGAGGGCGCGCTGCAGCGCGTGCAGCTCGCTCTCCACCGCGTCGCGATCGGGCAGCGCGAGCTCCGCCGCGGCGGAGGGCGTCGCCGCGCGCGCGTCGGCCGCGAGGTCCGCGATCGTCACGTCCACCTCGTGCCCGACGCCCGCGATCACCGGCACCGGGCACGCGCGAATCGCGCGCGCGATGCGCTCGGTGTTGAACGGCATCAGATCCTCGAGCGAGCCGCCGCCGCGCACGAGCAGGATCACGTCGACGTCGGGCACGCGCGCGAGCTGCGCGAGCGCGTGCGCGAGCTCCCCCTCGGCGCCTTCGCCCTGCACGCGCGTGGGCGCCAATAACAACGGCGTCGCGGGAAAGCGCCGGCCCGTCACGAAGATCACGTCGTGGAGCGCAGCGCCGCTCGCGGACGTGACGATGCCGATGCGGCGCGGAAAGCGCGGCAGCTCGCGCTTGAGATCTTCCGCGAACAGGCCCTCCGCCTCGAGCCGCGCGCGCAGCTGCTCGAACGCGAGCTGCAGCGCGCCGCGCCCGCGCGGCTCGAGCTGGCGCACGATCAGCTGAAGGTCGCCGCGCGCGCCGTAGACCGTGAGCTCGCCGCCCGCGATCACCTCGAGCCCCTCTTCAGGATCGAACGGGACCCGCACCGCATTGCCGCGAAACAGCACCGCACGGAGCTGCGCGTCGTCGTCCTTCAGCGTGAAGTACGCGTGCCCCGAGCCCGCGCGGCGCAGGTTGCTGATCTCTCCCACCACCCACACCGGCCCGAGCTCTTCTACCAGCTCGCGCACACCGCCGACCAGCTCCGCGACGCTCAGCACACGGCGCGGTCCGAAGCGAGTCGTCTCAATCTGCGGCATCGCGCGCAGCTTCGGGGACGTTCCGCAAGAAAAGCAACCAGCCGAAGTTTACTTTCTTGCGGAACGTCCCCGAAGCGCGCCCCGTCCGCGGGTAGCCGGCGAGCGCCGCGCAACGAAGCCAGGCGGGCGAAGACGCCGCCGCTCAGAGGTTGGGCGCGAGGGCGAGCCACTCCTCGGGGTCGACCGCGTCGGCGCCGTTGCGAATCTCGAAGTAGAGGCGCGGGCCCGAGAGCGAGCCGGTCTCGCCGGCGGCGCCGAGGCGGTCGCCCGCGGCGACGCGCTGGCCGAGCTCGATGTCGATCGTGTCGAGATGGCCGGTCACGGTGAAGAAGCCGTCGCCGTGGTCGAGGATCACCATGCGCCCGTAGCCGGCGAACCAGTCGGCGAAGCGGACTTCGCCCGCGCTGACGGCGTAGACGGGCTCGCCGACTTCGACCGCGAAGTCGACGCCCTTCTGGAACGTCTCGGTGCGGTACTCCGCGTCGATCACCTTGCCGAAGCGCCGCAGCAGCTTGCCGGCGACGGGCGGATCGAGGTGCCCGCGCTGCGCGCGGAACGTCGGGGCCTCGGGCGGCGCCACGGTTGCCGCGGGCGTCGCATCGATCTCGGCGAGCTTGCCCTCGAGCGCGCGCGCCGCGGCTTCGAGCTCGTTCAGCAGGGCGCGCTCGCGCGCCTGGTCGCGGCGCACGCGCGCGAGCAGCTCGCGCTTCGCGAGGCGCTCGGCCTCGAGCTCGCCGCGGCGCTGGCGCAGCGCGGCGCGCGCGGCATCGCGCAGGCGCGTCGCCTCGGCGGCTGCGACGCGCGCCGCCTCGAGCTCGGCGCGCTCGGCGCGCGCCCGCGCAAGCAGGGCGCCGTCGTGGTCGAACATGCGCTGCAGCGTGCGGATGCGCGTCAGCCGATCGCGCAGCGTGCCGGGCGCGAACACCAGCGCGAGCGAGCCGGCCTCGCCTGCCTTGTAGAGCGAGACCGCGCGCGTCCGTAACAACTGCTCGGTGCGCGCCACCTCGGCTTCGAGCGCGCTGCGCTTGCGCTCCAGCGTGACGTGCTTGACCGCCGCGTCGCGCGCCGCCTTCTCCGCGCGCGTCACCTCTTTCTTCAGCGCGCGCGCCGCTGCGTCCACCGCATCGATTGCAGCGAACAGGCCCTGCTCTTCGCGCTCGTACGCCGCGACGCGTTCGCGCCGCTCGTCGATCGCGCGCTTCAGCTCTGCGAGGTCCGCGTCCTGCGCGAGCGCCGCGCTGGCGGCAAGCACGAGCGCTGCGACGAGCGCGCGCATCAGCGGCCCTGGCGCGTCTGCAGCAGCGCAGCCGCAGAGCCGAGCACGCCGAGCAGCGCGCCGGCGCCGACGATCCACGCCGACGCCGCCGCGCTGAGAAAGCGCGGCTCGTTGTCGCCGATCAGCAGCGTGAGGCCGCCGCCCAGCAGCGGCGCGAGACCGCTCCAGCCGGCCCACAACGACGCGAGCCCGAGCAGTCCGCCCACGATGCCCTCGAGCAGGCCCTCGAGGAGGAACGGCGCCGCCACGTAGCTGCGGCTCGCGCCGACCAGGCGGAGGATGTCGATCTCGTCACGGCGCGCGTAGATCGAGAGCCGGATCGTGTTCGCGACGATCAGCAGCGTCGCGAGCGCGAGCACCGCGCCGATCGCGAGGCCGACGCCGCGGATCAGCGCGACGGCTTGCGCGTAGCCCTCGATCCACTCGTTGCCGCTGCCGATCTCCGTGACGCCGTCGAGGCCCGCGAGCATCTCGGACACGGCGCGCACGGCCTCGGAGCTGCGCTGTGCAGGCGCCAGCTGCAGCTCGATCGACGCCGGCAGCGGATTCGCTTCGAGGCCGTCGAGCAGCACTGCGCGCTCGGGCTGCGTGCGCCGGAAGCGCTCTGCGGCCTCTTCGGCGCTCACGTGCGTGACCGAGTCGACGCCCGGCTGCGCGAGCGCGCGCTCCATCAGCGCATCGACCTGATGCGGCGGGAGGTCGGGCGCGAGGTACGCGACGACGTGCAGCTCCTCGCCGAAGCGCTCGAGGATCGCCTCCATGTTCGCGACCAGCACCGCGAACGCTCCCGCCAATACCAAGCACACCCCGATCGTGGCCGCCGCGATCGTGCTCGTGAGCGGGCTGCCGCGCAGGCCCGCGAGCGTGTTCGCCAGCGCCGAGCGCAGCTGCGCGAAGACACTCATCGCGTGGGGCGGCCGTCGCCGGGCGCGCGTCTTTGCCCGTCAGGCTTCGTTGCGCTGCGCTCGCCGTATGTCGCAATACGCCTTCGCTCGCGCGCCTCACCTGCCGGGCACATCCGCGCGCCGGGCGAGCTCGAGGTTGTCGTTTGTGCGCGTCGACTCATCGCGTGGGGCGGCCGTCGTGGACGATCGCGCCGCCTTCGAGGCGCACGACGCGCTTGCCATAGCGCTGAACGAGCCCGTGATCGTGCGTCGCGACGAGGACCGCGGTGCCGCGCGCCGCGGCGTCCGCGATCAGATCCATGATCTCGACGGTGAGCTCCGGATCGAGGTTTCCCGTGGGCTCGTCCGCGAGCAGCAGCTCGGGCTCGGTCACGAGGGCGCGTGCGAGGGCGAGGCGCTGCTGCTCGCCGCCCGACAGCATCAGCGGATAGTGCTCGCGGCGGTGCTGCAGGCCCACGCGCTTCAGCATCGCGAAGACACGCGCCTTGCGATCGCGCGGCGGCACGCCGATCACGTCCAGTGCGACGCCCACGTTGTCCTCGACCGTGCGGCGCGTCAGCAGCTTGAAGTCTTGGAAGACGACGCCGATGCGCCGGCGCAGTGCCGGGAGCCCCGCCGGCCCGAGCCGCGCGACGTTGCGCCCGAGCACGAGAATCTGGCCCTCGCTCGGGAGATCCGCGCCGAACATGAGGCGCATCAGCGTGGACTTGCCCGCGCCGCTCGGCCCGGTGAGGAACACGAACTCGCCCTTCGCGAGCTCGAGCGTGACGTCGCGCAGCGCGGGCGTGCCGGCGAGGTAGTTCTTCGAGACGTGGAACAACCGCACGAGGCCGCCGCCGAGCGCGGACAGCTCAGCTTCTCCGCTCCACGCCTCAGCGCTCATCGCGGGCCCCGAGTCCGCACGCTCGCGCGTTCCGCCGCACCGCGCGCGTTACTTCGCACGGCGCTTGCGCGCGTTCTCGATCAGGTAGCCGAGGATCACGTCGTCGAGCGGACGGTCGCCGCTCCCGCCCTTCGCGCCGCTCGCTTGCGTCGTGGCGACGAGCTGCGCCGCAGTCGGCACCTCGGGCGCCGGCTCGGCCTCCGCCGCGAGCGGTGAAGTCTCGGTCGGCTTCGTCTTCGCCCGGTTGTCGCCGTCGCTCGCCGCTAGGACGTCGCCCAGGCGCTCCCGGATGGGGTCATCGAACTCGCCTGCGCGCAGGCGCTTCAGCACGGCCTTGTGCTGGCCTTCCATCAGACCACGCACCACGTCCTCGAGGTTCGCCTCGTCGACGCTCGCAGCGTACGAGCTCTTCTCTGAGTGGATGATCGTCCCGCCGTGATACAGGTGCGTGATGATGTGCGGATGCGCGCGCCCGCTGTCCTCACTCTGCACGTGAAACAGCACGCCGCGATGGCGAATGTTCGTGTTGAAGCCAGTGAGCATCTTCGGGCCTAACCCCCCGCCGCCAACCCGAAAGCGCCGCGCAGTCTCCCGGACACACCCCGCCCTTTCAATCTGCGTGGCGTTATCGGAGCGCGAGCGAGGCGCCTGAAGGCGTGCGGGCTGGGCGGCCGCAAGACCGCCCAGCCCTGGGGATGGCGCGAGGCTGAGGAGCGGCTGCGCCATCGCGCGCGGTTTCACCCCGCGCGTGCCATGGAGCGCTTGCGTGCGAAGAGCGCGAGCCCCGTGATGCCGAAGAGCGCACCGAGCGGCGGCTCCGAGACGGGCTGCAAGCTCGCGCTGCCGGGCGTCGGCGCGCCGCCGATCCAGTCGGCGGCGTTGTCGTTCGTGTCGACGTTGGCGAAGACCCGCGCGATCGAGCTGCCTGCCAGTGGATCGACGGTCGGCGAGCCCTCGCCCGCGAACACGTCGCTCGCCGTGAAGACGCCGTAGCCGACGGCGTCGAGGATCGTCGCGCCGCTGCGCAGCACGACGGAGTCGGGCCCGTTCTGGAAATCGAAGTCGAGGATCAGGTCGGCGTTCGCGACGTTCGTCGTGCCGCCCGCGAGGCCGTCCGCGATCACGAACAGGCCGCTCGCGCCGATCGTTCCGGTCAGCGTGAGGGTGTGCGTGACGGTGCCGCCCGTGCCGTTGATGCCCTCGATCGTGAGGCCGTCGAGCACGCTGCCCGGCGTTCCCCAGATCTCGATGAAGCTGTTGCCGTCGTCCGCGCCGACCGCGTCGTAGAAGATCTCGGACAAGAGCGGAGCGGCGCCGGCCTGGGCCGCCCCTAACAAGCAGGCCGCGGCGAGCGCGGCGCGAAATGCGTTCATGGTGTCGTCTCCAGTTCGTGTGCGGGACCACGGGGTGAGAGCTGTGCGAGCTGCGCGTGCCACCAGCCGCCCGTCCAGGCGTCGAGGCCAGCGGCGAGCTCGTCGGCGCGAAGCGCAAGGCGCGCGGCGAGGTGCGGGTCGCGCTCGCGCGCGAGGTCGAGCAGCGCCCGGCGGCGCTCGAAGTAGAGCTGCGAGATCTCGTCGAGCACTTCGTCGCGCAGCTCGAGCCACTCGCGGGATTCGCGCGACGCGTCGATCTCCTCGGGGTGATAGATCGCGCCGGCGAGCTGCCAGACGAGCCGCGCGCCGGCGTCGAAATCGCGGCCGCGCTCGCGGCGGCGATCGAAGAACGTGCGGTCGAAGCCAGACGTGAAGGTCTCATCCCGATCGAGCTCGCGGCTGCGGTCGCCACCGATGCCGCCGTACAGCTCGAGCACCGGCGCGAGCGCGCTGCGCCGCGCGCGGCGCCCCAATGACGCGCTGCGCTCGGGATCGAGCGCGAGGTAGCGAAGCGCGGCGCGCTGCACGGCGAGCACGCCGGGCTCGCGCGCGGGCTGCGCCGCGACCGTCGCGGGCGCCTCGTCGCGCGAGGCGGGAAGTTGCGCGTGAAGCTCGCCGCGCAGCACGCCGCGCGGGCCGGCGAGAAGGAGCGAGCGCTCGCCGAGCGCGAGCGCGGAAGTGGGGGCGCGGCCCGCGGGCGCGGAGAGGCGCTCGAACGCGGCGTCGACGCGCGGCGCGAACAGCACGCCGGTCTCGGTCGCGAGGAACACACCGCGCGCATTCGCGGCGATGCGCGTCGGAGCGGCGCCGGGCGGCAGCGCGAGCGGCACGCGCTCCCAGCCCGCGTGGGTGCGGCGCGCGAGCCCGCGCTCGCGCAGCGCGACGACGTCGCCGCTCGCGCGCGCGAGATCGAGGGCGGCGCCGTCGCCCGCGGGCAGGTTCTCGCGCGCGGCGTCCGTAACAACTCGCGCAGCGGCGTCGAAGCGCACGCCCGCGATCTCGCCGCCGATCACGGCGATCAGCTCGCGATCGCTCGCGGCAACGAGCGCGGCGACCGCGCCCTCGGGAGCGGCGCCATTCGCGCGCACGAAGCCTTTGCCTCGCGCCCGGAACGCGAGCCCGTCCTCCGTGCCCACGGCGAGCGCGTCGCCAAGCCACGTCAGCCGGGTCGCTCGGCCGCTCGCGCCGAGGCCCGCTGCGTGCGGGGTCGCGACGGCGCCTGCAAACGAGAACACCCCTCGATCGGAGGCCACCCAGAGCGTGCCGTCCGTGCCAAACGCGAGATCTCGCACCGCGCCCACGCGCAGCGCGCGCTGCGCGGTCTCACCTCGCGCCGCGAGCCACACGCTGCTGCGCGTGCCGACCGCGACGCGCTCGCCGCTGGCATCGCTGGCGATCGCGGTAGCGCCGCGAACTCGCTCGAAGCCCGCGAGCGGCGCGAACTCTTGGGCGACGGGCGCGCTCGGGAGGGCGAGCGTGGTGAGGAGGCTGAGGAGTGACGTGAGGCGCGACATGCCGCTCGCCAAACGCAACGCGCGTGCCGCGACGCGCCGCCGCCAGACCGCGCGAGATCGCTGCAATTCCAAGCAGTTGCGGGCGGCTTGCGAAAGCTCTTGGCGAGCCGCGTGAACGAGCCTCGTTCACGTGCCCGCGGAGCGCCGTTCGCCTTGACCCGCGCAGGCGCGCCGACAAGACTGCGCCTCCATGCGCCCCACCGCCCTGCTCGCGCTCGCAGCACTGCTGGCCTCTCCGCTCGCGGCCGACGAAGACGCTGCGCCGCCGCGCATCTACCGCTGGGTCGACCAGAACGGCGTCGCGCACTACACGACGGACCTCGAGCGCGTGCCCGAGGAGCTGCGCGAGCAGCCGCTGCGTCGCGAAGAGCTGAGCGCGAACGCGCCGGCCGCCGCGGACGCGTGGATCCGCCAAGAGCGCATCCCCGAGCCGCCCTCACCGTCCGTGAACACGAGCGCCGCGAGCACCGACCGCGCCGCCGCCCTCGATGCGCGCATCGCGGAGCTCGAGCAGGCGATCGCGGCAGACGAGGAGCTACTGAAGGGGCAGCTGATCGACGACGCCGCGGTGCAGTCGAACGACGCGCTCCGGGAAGTCGCAGGGCGCATGCCCGCGCGCATCCAGGAGCTGCAGAAGCTGAAGGCGGAGCGCGAGGCGCTCGGCGCGCCGAGCCGAGACTAGGCGTGCGCGTCGTCGCGCTCGCCGGCGGCGTGGGCGCGGCGCGCTTTCTGCGAGGCCTCGTGCGCGCGCTCGATCCCGCGCAGCTGACGATCGTGGTGAACACCGGCGACGACCGCGAGTTCTACGGCGTGCACGTCTCGCCCGACCTCGACATCGTGACCTACACGCTCGCGGGCCGCGTCGATGCCGAGCGCGGCTACGGCCTCAGCGGCGACACGTTCAGCGTGATCGAGGCGCTCGCCGCGTACGGGCATTCGACCTGGTTCCGCCTCGGCGACCGCGACCTCGCGACGTGCCTGCACCGAACGCAGCGGCTGCGCGCGGGCGCCGGCCTCGCGGTCGTTACGGACGAGGTGCGCCGCGCGCACGGGCTCGCCTGCCGCATCCTGCCCATGAGCGACGAGGCGTGCCCGACCTTCGTGCGCCTCTCGAATGGCGCGCGCGTGCACTTCGAGGAGTACCTGGTGCGCGACGGCGCGCCCGACGACGTCGAGAGCGTCGACCTCAGTGCGGCGCATGCGGCGCGAGCCGCTCCGGGCGTACTCGACGCGATCGCGAGCGCCGACGCGGTGCTCGTTTGCCCGAGCAACCCGATCGTCTCGATCGGGCCGATCCTCGCGCTGCCGGGCGTGCGCGAAGCGATCGTGCGCAGCGGCGCGCCGGTCGTCGCGATCTCGCCGATCATCGGCGGGATGCCCGTGAAAGGTCCCGCGGATCGCTTGTTACGGGGCACCGGCGCCGAAGTGTCCGCGCGCGGTGTCGCGCAGCTCTACGCGAGCTGGTGCCACGGCTTCGTGCTCGATCAGCGCGACGCCGAGCAGGTGCGCGACATCGAGGCGCTCGGTCTCGCCGCGCGCGCGGTGGACACGCTGATGCGCGATGTCGCGATCAGCGAGGCGCTGGCGCGCGTGTGCCTCGCCCTCGCGGAGGAAGTGCGCCCGCGCGCAGCGGCGCGAGCGCGAAACGCGTGACCCTCGCGCTCGTGCCGGTGAAGCGGCTCGGCGCCGCGAAGTCGCGGCTGCGCGGCGAGCTCGGCGCGCAGGCGGACGAGCTCACGCTCGCGATGCTCGCCGACGTGCTCGATGCGCTCGTCGCTTCCCCGCAGCTCGAGCGCGTGTGCGTGGTGACGCCCGACGCGGCCGTCGCCCAGGTGGCGCGCGCGGCCGGCGCGAACGCGCGCGTGGCCGAGGACGCGGGGCTGAACGAGGGCATCGCGGCGGCGTGCGAAGAGCTTGCGCGCGAGGACGAAGCGGTGCTCGTGGTATTGGGGGATGTCGCGGGCGCGACGCCGCGCGACTTCGCGGCGCTCTTCGATGCCCTCGCGCAGCTCGGCCGGCGCGGCGTCGTGCTCGCGCCCTCGCGCGACGGCGGCACCGCGGCGCTGCTGCGCGCGCCGCACTCCGTGATGCGCACGCGCTTCGGAGCGCAGAGCGCCGCCGCGCACCGTGCGATCGCGAGCGCTGCGGGCGCCGCGTTCCGTGAAGTCGCACGACCCGCGCTCGCGATCGACCTCGATCGCCCGGAGGATCTCGCCGCGCTGCTCGCGAGCGACAGCGCCGCAGCGCCGCGCACGCGGGCGCTGCTCGCGCGCCTCGGCTACGCAGCCGCGCCGCCCGGGAAGGCCGGGTCAGACCCTGAGTAGTTGAGAGCTTGGAGGCCGACTCCACGATGAGCGACGCGATCACCCTCACGCCTCTGCGCGGCCTGCCCGAGATCCGGCCCGGCGACGATCTCGCCGCGCTCGTGCACGAGAGCGCGCGGAAGAGCGGCGTCGCTCTTTCGAACGGTGTGCTGTGCGTGTGCCAGAAGATCGTGTCGAAGGCGGAGGGCGCGTTGGTCGACCTGCGCACGCTCGAGCCGCGGCCCGAGGCGATCGCGATCGCCGCGGAGGACGAGAAGGACCCGCGCCACATCGAGCTGATCCTGCGCGAGAGCGTGCGCACGGTGCGGCGCGCGAAGTACGTGCTGATCACCGAGACGATTCACGGCTTCGTGTGCGCGAACGCGGGGGTCGACCTCTCGAACGCGCCCGACGACTTCACCGCGGTGATCCTGCCGCGCGACCCCGACGCCTCCGCGCGCCGCCTCCGCGCGGGCCTCGCCGCGCTCGGCTGCGGGCCGCTCGCGGTGGTTGTTACGGACACCTTCGGCCGCCCGTGGCGCGAAGGGCTCGTCGACGTTGCGCTCGGCGTCTCCGGCATCGCGCCGCTCGACGACCTGCGCGGCAGCACCGATCGCCGCGGCCGCGAGCTGCAGGTGACGATCCCCGCAACCGCGGACGCGCTCGCGGCGGCCGCGGGCCTGTTGATGAAGAAAGCCGACGGCGTGCCCGCGGTGTGGATCAGCGGCGTGGAGCTACGCGGCGACGGGAGCGCGCGGCAACTGGTGCGCGACTCGAAGCTGGATCTGTTTCGTTAGCGCCGCCGCCGAGCACCGCGCTTCTTCCACCACGCGTCGATCGCTTGCTCTCGCGTCGCACCGGGGTTTGCAGCGAAGAACTCGCGGGTGTGGCGGTTGTACTCGAACTGTTCGCCGATCTCGGGCGCGGGCGCAGTCAGGCTCGACTCGTAGTGCGCGAGCGCCTCGGCGAGCGTTCGGCCCGCTCCGTCGTGGATGAAGTCGCGCAGCGCGGCGTTGAAGCGAAAGCTGGCGCCGGTGTGCTCGCGGAAGAACTCGCGGAGCGCCTGTGAACAGCGCCAGCCCTCTCCGATCCTCGAGCTGAGCGTGAAACGCTCCGGCATCGGGGCGACCGCACGGCGACCGCGCGGCGCTTGGGATCGCGCGCGGCCGCCCAGCTGCGCGGCAATCTGCTCGGTCAGCGTTAGCTTCGAGCCAGCCGTGCGCAGTCCGGCAGCGCGGCAATACGCGATCAGCTCGCTCTTGAGCCAGTACCAGCGCCGAAACTCTGCGGCCGAGAGCCCGGACGTCAGCGGCGGCCTCTTCATCTCGCGAAGCTAGGCCGTGTTCTGACCGGCCGCGCCGTGTCGCCATCGGCTGCGGGAGACCGGCCGCCTCGCGTAGGCTCGCGGCCAACCCGGAGTCACGCCCTTGCCCAATCCGCCGCTGCGCTTCGGCGCGTTCATCGCGCCCTTCCATCCCGACGACGAGAGCCCGACCGAGCAGATCCATCGCGATCTCGCGCTCGTCCAGCACATGGACGCGCTCGGCTACGACGAGGCGTGGATCGGCGAGCACCACTCGGGCTCGTACGAAATCATCGGCTCGCCGGAGATCCTCATCGCGCACGCTGCGGCGATCACGCAGCGTATCCGCCTCGGCACGGGCGTGACTTCGCTCTCGTACCACCACCCGCTG
Organism: Deltaproteobacteria bacterium; assembly: GCA_016875395.1. Taxonomy (NCBI): domain Bacteria; kingdom Pseudomonadati; phylum Myxococcota; class Myxococcia; species Deltaproteobacteria bacterium. The sequence continues at coordinate 10,985 of VGRF01000018.1, forward strand.
CTCGTCGCCGACCGCATGCTGCAGCTCGATCACCAGACGCGCGGGCGCGTGATGCTGGGGATGGGGCCCGGGCAGCTGCCGAGCGACGCGTTCATGCTCGGCGTCGACGTCGCGACGCAGCGGCGGCGCATGAACGAAGCGATCGAGGTGATCTGCGCGCTCTTCCGCGGCGAGACGGTGACGCGCAAGAGCGACTGGTTCGAGCTGAACGAGGGCAGGCTCCAGCTGCCGAACTTCTCGTACCCGCACCTCGAGCTCGCCGTCGCGAGCGCGATCTCGCCGAGCGGCGCGCGCGCGGCGGGGCAGAACGGGATCGGCCTGCTGTCGGTCGCGGCCAGCACGACCGAGGGCTTCGAGCAGCTGCCGAAGCACTGGGACGTGTGCGAGGAGAAGGCACGCGAGCACGGCAAGAGCGTTTCCCGTAACAACTGGCGCCTGGTCGCCCCGATGCACATCGCCGAGACGCGCGCGCAGGCCGAGGCCGACATGGCGCACGGGACGCTGCGGCTGCTGCGGTACACGACCAAGCTCGGCGGCATCGAGCCCGAGTACGCGCGCTCGCACGACGCCGCGCTCGATTCGTGGGTGAACAAAGGCATCGCCACGTTCGGGAAGCTCACGCTCGGTACGCCCGACGACGCCATCGCCGCGATCGAAGCGGTGCGCGAGCACAGCGGAGGCTTCGGCTGCTTCTTGTTACTGGCGCACAACTGCGCGAACTGGGAAGCCACGAGGCGCAGCTACGAGCTGATCGCGCGCCACGTGATGCCCGCGGTGAATCGCGCCAACGCTCCGCGTCACGCGAGCATCGACTGGGCGAGCGCGAACGCACCTCGCTTCATCGGCGCGATGGTCGGCGCGATCGGGACCGCGATCGCGCAGCACGAGCAGGAGCGCAGCGAGCGCGGCGGCAAGGGCACCGCGTGGGGAGCGGGCGCGGGCAGCTTCATTCCCGATGGGAAGAACTAGGAGGACTGCAGATGGCCGAGTACATCCCGCCCACGCTCGAGTGGGTTCGCAAGCAGGTCGAGCTCTACGAGGGCAGCGGCGGCACGAAGGGCACGACGCTGCTCGATACGGGCATGCCCTGCATCATCGTGACGCACCGCGGGAACAAGACAGGGGGCATCCGCAAGATCCCGCTGATGCGCGTGAAGGTGGGTGCGGGTTACGTGCTGGTCGGCTCGATGGGCGGGCAACCGAAGAATCCGGTGTGGGTCTACAACCTGCGGGCGGACCCGAACGTCGAGATCCGCGACGCCACGGTCGTGACGAAGATGCGCGCGCGCGAAGTCACCGACGAGGCGGAGCGCTCGCGGTTGTGGACCGCGAGCGTCGCGGCGTATCCGCCGTACGCGGAGTATCAGGCGCGCACCACGCGCAAGATTCCCGTGTTCCTCGCGGAGCCGAGCTAGGCGCGGGTGATGGCTGCGCCGAGGTGAGTCCCGAGCGCGGAAGCGCGTGGAGATCACCCTCGCCCGCGTGCGCCGCGCGCTCGCTCGAGCCAGTCGAAGCACGGCTGCGAGGGAAGCACGACGCCGTCCAGGTCGAAGGCGACGCAGCGAATCACGGGGCGCCCTCGCCGCGCGCCACCAGCGCATCGATCTCGCTCCAGAGCGCGTCCACGCCCAGCCCCGTGTGCGCGCTGGTCAGCACGAACGCCTCGCGCGGGATGCCGAGCTCCTTCGTGATCGCGCGCAGGCGCATGTCGCGCTCCGAAGCGTTCAGCTTGTCGATCTTCGTGACGACGAGCCGCACGGGGATCGCGCGCTCCGCGAGCCACGGCAGAAAGTCGCGCTCGTCGTCGCCCGGATCGCGGCGCGCGTCCAGCAACAACAGCACCGCGCGGAGCGGCCCGCGGCCGTCGAGATAGCCCTCGATCAGCTTCTGCCACTCGGCGCGCTCTTTGCGTGCGACGCGCGCCCAGCCGTACCCGGGTAGGTCGACGAAGAGCACCGGCGCGCGCTCGCGGCGCTCGATGCGGAAGAAGTTCACGAGGCGAGTCTTCCCGGGCGTCGCGCTCGTGCGCGCGAGCGCGCGCCGCTGCGCGAGCTTGTTCAGCAGCGACGACTTACCCACGTTCGAGCGCCCCACGAACGCGACCTCGGGCAGCCCCTCGCCAGGAAAGCCCGCGCGGCTCGCGGCGGACGTGACGAACTCGGCGCGCAGGATCTGCATGAGGGCGCGCAGCATAGGCGTGGCGCACGAGCCGGGGCGCGGGCGCGGGCGAACGAGGGGCGGTCGGAGCGGGGGGGTCGAACGGGGACGTCGAACCGGGGACGCTCCGCAAGAAAGTAAAGCGAGAGTTTCTTTACTTGCTTGCGGAACGTCCCCGATCGCGCGTCCCGATCCGGGGCACCGCGATCCGCCCGCAGCGACGCCGTTACACTGCCGCGCCTTCGAGGGGTGGCGCGCATGGCGGTTCCGGTTCACATCGTCGCGGGGTTCTTGGGCACGGGGAAGACGACCGCGATTCGCCACCAGCTCTCGTCGCGCACGCACGAGAAGGTCGCCGTCATCGTCAACGACTTCGGCGATGCGGGGCTCGACGAAGCGGTGCTCGCGGGCGAGCAGTCGTTCGCGATCCGCAACATCCCCGGCGGCTGCGTGTGCTGCACCGCGCCCGAGGGTTTCGTCGACGCGCTCGGCGCCGTGCTCGCCGAGCAGCCCGATCGCCTGATCATCGAGCCCACCGGCCTGGCGCGACCGCAGGACATCGTCGACACGATCCGCCGCTCGCCGCACAAGGACGCGCTCGCGCTCGGCCCGCTCGTCGTGCTCGTCGATCCTGCGAGGCTCGGCGCGAAGTCGCACGACGAGGCCGAGCTGATCGCGCTGCAGGCGGGCATCGCGGACGTGCTCGTCGCGAATCGCACGGACCTCGCGAGCCCCGACGCGCTCGCGAAGTTCGACGCGCTGGCCGACTCGCTCTGGCCGCGCCCGCTCTCGGTGCACAAGACCACGCGCGGCAAGCTCCCGACCGAGGCGTTCGAGTGGCCCGCGAACGAAGGCGCGCGCCTGCCGCGCGCGGGCAAGCACGCGCACGATCACGACCACGCGCACTCGCACGCGTCCACTTCCGCGCACACGGTGCGCTCGTTCCGCTGGTCGCCCGACACGGTGTTCTCGCGCGAGCGCATCTCGCGCGCGGCGCTGCGCGCGAGCGAAGGGCTCGCCGGTGCGAAGCTCGCGCGCTGGAAGGGCATCTTCCGAACCGACGAAGGCGTGGTGTTGCTAGAGGTCGCGGGCGGACAGATGCACGAGGAGCGCAGCCCCTTCCGCCGCGACTCGCGCCTCGACGTCATCCTCGAAGGCGGCGGCGAGGACGCGTTCGCGCGCATCGGGAGCTGGCTCGCGGGCGCCGTGCTCAGCGACAGCGACCTCGCGGCGCGCGCGACGCGCGTCGAGCTGGTGTTCCCGAACGGGCGCACGCGCTTCGTCACGCGCGACGAGCTGTTGGGGCTGCCCGGCGGCGTCGACGACGTCGCCGCGCTCGTGCCGAAGCGCAGCGGCGCGGCGGCTCGCGTGTCGGCGCTGCTCGCGGCGCACAAGGCGCCCGAGGAAGGCAGCGCCGTGGTGTGCGCAGCCGACGGCTTCGCGAGCGAGCCGGTGCCCCTCGCCGCGCTGCGCGAGGGCCTGCTCGTGCACAGCGTGAACGGCGAGCCGCTCGATGCGAAGCAAGGCGGCCCCTACCGGCTGCTGATTCCCGAAGGCGTGCCCGGTGCGCCGAGCGCGTGCGCGAACGTGAAGGGCGTCGTGCGGATCGTGCTGAAGTGATCCGCGCGCGATGACCGTGATCACGCGCTTCGCGCCCTCGCCCACCGGGCACCTGCACGTTGGCGGCGCGCGCACCGCGCTGTTCAACTGGGCGCTCGCGCAAAGGCTCGGCGGGCACTTCTTGTTACGGATCGAAGACACGGACCAGGCGCGCAACTCGCACGAGGCGGTGCGCGGCATCCTCGACGACCTCGCGTGGCTCGGCATCCAGTGGCACGAGGGTCCCGTGCACGCCGGCATCGGCGGCGACCCGCGCGGCGTCGGCCCGTTCTTCCAGAGCGAGCGCCTCGCGCGGTACGACGCCGCGATCGAAGAGCTCGTCGCGAAGGACCTCGCCTACCCCGCCTTCGATACGACCGAGGAGCTCGACGCGCTGCGCAGAGTCGCGAGCGCCGAGAAGCGCGCGTTCCGCTACGTGCGCAGCGCGGCTTGGAAGCGCGACGCCGCGCTCGCGCGCATGCAGCGCGAGCCGCACGTGATCCGCCTGCGCGCGCCCGACGAGACGATCGTGGTGAGCGACCAGATCCTCGGCGACGTGTCGTTCGGGCCCGAGCAGATCGACGACTTCGTGCTGCGCAAGCGCGACGGCTTCCCCACCTATCACCTCGCGGTCGTGGTCGACGACGAGGCGATGGCGGTCACGCACGTGCTGCGCGGGCCAGAGCACCTCAACAACACGCCGAAGCACATCGCGCTGCAGCGCGCGCTCGGATACGCGACACCGATCTACGCGCACATCCCGTCGATCCAGAACGCCGACGGCTCGAAGATGAGCAAGCGCGACAAGGACAAGGCGGCGCGCACCCTCGCGCAGCAGGCATTCGCGGCGGACGCGGCGCAGCGCGCGCGCGCGGAGAGCGCGGTCGCCGCGACGCGGCTCGCCGCGTGGCTCGCGGACACGAAGTCGCAGCTCGAGACGAGCGAGGTGGACGCGCTCGAGCGCGCGCTCGGACTCGATCTCCCGAGCGTCTCGGTCGAGGACTTTCGCCACGCGGGCTATTTGCCCGAAACCGTGGTGAACTACATCGCGTTGTTGGGCTGGAACCCCGGCGAGAAGCTCGCCGACGGCCGCGATCGCGAGCGCTTCACGCTGGCGGAGATCGCGGAGAAGTTCTCGCTCGAACGCGTGGGCCGCGGCGCCGCGAAGTTCGATCGCGCGAAGCTGCTCGCCTTCTCGCAGGAGCAGCTCGCGGCGCTCCCAGACGCCGAGTGGCTCGCGCGCTGGCGCGCGTGGTGCGAGCGCTATCGCGAGCACGTCGGCCGATCCGGCGCCGATCCGCAGCGCGTGCTCGCCGATCCTCGGCGTGCCCTCGTGTTCGCGGCGTCGATGAAGACGCGCTGCGCGACGCTCGCCGCCGCCAGCGCCGCGAACGGTCCCGGCCGCTTCGCGCTCGTGGCGGACGACGCGTTCGCGTACGACGAGAAGGCCGTCGCGAAGTGGCTCGCCAAGGGCGAGCCGAGCGGGCACACCGTGCTGCGCGACGCGCGCGGCGCACTCGACGCGATCGCCGCGTTCGAGCCCGCCGCGATCGAGGCCGCGGTCGCGAGCTTCTGCGAAGCGCGCGGCCTCGGCATGGGCAAAGTCGCGCAGCCGCTGCGCGTCGCCCTGACCGGCACTGCCGCGAGCCCGCCGCTCGGCGAGACGCTCGCCGTGCTCGGGCGCGAGTCCGTGCTCGGGCGCATCGACCGCTGTCTCCGCGAAACCGTCGCGCCCTAACAAGGAGCTCCCATGCAACATCTCGCTCGCTTCGCCTTCGTCACTCTCACGGCGCTGCTCGCAGCGCCGTCGTTCGCCTCGACCGAAGACGCGATCCGCGCCGCGCTCGCCGACCCCGCGCGCAAGGAAGCCGATCGCGCGCGCGATGCGCAGCGGCACCCGCTCGAGACCTTGACGTTCTTCGGCCTGAAGCCGGACATGCACGTGCTCGAGCTGTGGCCGGGCGGCGGCTGGTACACCGAGGTGCTCGGCCCGGTGCTGCGCGAGAAGGGCAAGCTGAGCGTCACGAACGCCGACCCGAACGGGCCGCAGGACAAGTACGCCCACAAGCTGGCCCGCGGCTATGCGGACCATCTCGCCGCGAACGAAGCGCGGCTCGGAAAAGTCTCGGCGCACATCGTCGCGCCGCCGGATCAGCTCTCGTTCGGCGAGGCCGACTCGGTCGACATGATCGTCACCTTCCGTAACAACCACAGCTGGCTGAACGGCGGCTATCAGGACGCCGTCTACCGCGAAGCGCTCCGCGTGCTGAAGCCCGGCGGCGTGCTCGGCGTCGTGCAGCACCGCGCGGCGGAAGGCGCCGATCCCGCGGTCGCGATGAAGACCGGCTACTTGCCCGAGGCCGCCGTGATCGCGCCCGCCGAAGCTGCCGGCTTCGTGCTCGACGCCAAGAGCGAGATCAACGCCAACCCGCGCGACACGAAGGACTACCCGAAGGGCGTGTGGACGTTGCCGCCGAACTTCGCCGAAGGAGACACGGACCGCGCGAAGTACGAGGCGATCGGCGAGAGCGACCGCATGACGCTGCGCTTCGTGAAGCCGAAGGCGGCGAAGTAACTCGAATCCCACCGCTGCGCGGGTGCGCCTCGTTCACCCGCGCAGCGCGGTGCGAGCGCTGTCCTGACGCCTGCGCTGCCGCTCAAGCATCTCCTGCTCGCCCTCGCCGTGGTCGCGGTGTGGGGCTCGAACTTCGTCGTGATCGAGCTCGCGCTGGCGAAGCTCCCGCCGCTCACGCTGGCGACGCTGCGTTTCGCGAGCGCGTTCCTGCCGGGAGCGCTGCTGCTGCGTCGCCCGCGCGTTTCGCTGCGCGCGCTCGCGGGATATGGCGTTGCGATCGGCGTCGGCCAGTTCGCGCTGCTCTACCTCGCGATGACTCGTTTCATCTCGCCCGGCCTCGCGTCGCTCGTCGTCCAGACGCAAGTTTTCTTCTCGATCGGGCTCGCTCTGGTCGCGCTGCGCGAGCGGGTGCGGCCGCACCAGCTCGCCGCGCTCGCGCTCGCGGCGGCGGGCATCGCGTGGATCGCACTGCACACGGAAGGCGATGCAACCCCGCTCGGCCTCGCGCTCGTCCTGTGCGCCGCTCTCGGCTGGGCGAGCGGCAACCTCGTCGCGAAGCGCGCGCTGCCCGACGACATGCTCGCGTTCACGGTGTGGTCGAGCGCGTTCGCGGTGCCGCCGCTGCTCGCGCTCGCGCTGCTCTTCGAGGGCGCGCCGGCGATCGCGGCGGGCATCGCTCGCGCGGATGCGTTCACGTGGGCGGCGGTGCTCTTCCAAGGCTGGGGCAACGCCTTGTTCGGCTACGGGGGCTGGAACTGGCTGCTCGCGCGTCACCCGGTGGCGCGTGTCGCGCCGCTCTCGTTGCTCGTGCCGGTCGTCGGGATGGCGGGCAGCGCCTGGCTGCTGGGCGAGGCGCTGCCCGCGTGGAAGCTCGGAGCGGCCGGGCTCGTGCTCGGCGGCCTCGCGCTCAACGCGCTCTGGCCGCTGCCCGCCGCGCCCCCCGAGAGCGCCCGCTAGAACTCGACTCGCGCGCTCACCCTCACGCTCCTCCCCGGCAGCGGCGCTAACTCCTTCAAGAACGAGACGTGATTGCGTCCCGTCGCGTCGAGCAGGTTGCGCGCGTCGAGCCGCAGCGCGAACCCCGGCAGCTGCTCGAGTGGCCGCCACGCCACGCTCGCGTTCAAGAACGCGTACGCGTCCGTCTCGCGCTCGAACGCCGCGATCTTCTTCTGCCGCGCCGCCCACTCGAAGCCGAGGCTCGCATCCGCGTGCGTGCCTTCGAGGGCAAGCGCGCCGCGCAGGCGCAGCGGCGCGATGCGCGGGAGGTCGCCGCCGTCGTCGCGCTCGGCGCGCGTCAGGTCGAGCGAGCCGCGCGCCTTCAGCACCCACTCGCCGAAGTGCGCGAGATCCGCGTCGCCCTCGATCTCGACGCCGAGGAAGCGCGCGTCGGTCGCGGAGTAGACGCGCTCGGGCAGGCCGTCCTGGATGTTGCCCGTGTCGCGCAGGAAGATGAAGCCATCGAAGTGCGTGTAGAAGAACGTCACGCCCGCACTCGCGTGCTCGCCGCGCACGCGCGCGCTCACCTCGACGCCGTGCGCGATTTCCGGATCGAGCGAAGCGTCGCCGACCTCGAAGCTCGCCGTCGCGAAGTGCGCGCCGTCGGCATACAACTCCTCGAGCGTCGGCGGCCGCTCGGCGCGCGAGAAGCTCACTCCGAGTAGCGTCGCGCGGGTCGGCTGGAAGCTCGCGCCGAGCGACGCGCTCCAGGTCGTGAAACTTCGGCGGGGGCGAGCCTCGCCGTCCGCATTCGTGCGCTCGACGCGAACGCCACCTTCGACGCCGAAGCGCTCGGCGTGCCACTCCTCGATCGCGAACAGGCTGTACTGATCGAGCTCCGACGGCGGGATGAAGGCCTCAGCCCCGATCGCCTCGAGATCGCGTGCGTGCCACTGAAAGCCGATCACCCCATCGAGCTCGCCGATCGCCGCCTGCACGAGCTCGAGCCGCAGCTCGTCCTCGTCGTTCGTGAAGAGCGTGCCGGCTTCCTCACCTTCGAGCTCCGTGTGCTCGTAGTCCGAGTGCGTGAAGCGGAAGCTCGCGCGCTCGAACACGCCGAGCGCCACATCGAGGGCGCCGGCGGCGTCGTAGCGGTTCTGCACGAGATCGATGTCGATCGGCTCGTCCTCCTCGGAGACCGGGACGCCGTAGCGCGATTCGTTCCGCGTGTAGCTCGCGCCGAGGAAGCCACTCTCGAACACGCGTGAACCGCCGACGCGCGTATTCCACCCCTCGATGCCGGAGTTGGGGACATCGCCGCGGACATCGGAGCCGAAGGCGGGGCCGCTCGCCGCCCGCTCGGCCGCCGTCCACGACGAGCCGGGGATGTCGACACGCGCGCTGCGGCGGTAGAGGCCGTCGAGCGAGAGCACGAAGCCGCCGCCGACTTCGCCGCGCAGCGCGCCGCCAACGTCGCGTGCATCGGCGTTCAGGTCGTACGCGCCCGCAAACGCTCCGTCGAAGCGATCCTCCGGCAGCGCACTCGGGATCGAGCCGTCGATCACGTTCACGACGCCGCCGATGCCGCTGCTGCCGTAGCGAAGCGTGCCCGCACCGCGCAGGACCTCGATGCGCTCCACGAGCAGCGGCTCGGCGGTGACTTGGTGATCGGCGCTCACGACCGAGGCGTCGCCGGTGCCGACGCCGTTCTGCAGTACGCGCACCCGCGGACCGTCGAGGCCGCGAATCACGGGGCGGCTCGACCCCGCCGCGAACCCCGAGGACGCGATGCCGGGCTGGGCGGCGAGTGTGTCGCCGAGCGTCGCACGCACTTCGCGATCGAGCGTGTCGCCGCTGAGGACGTTCGTGCTGTGCAGGACATCGAAGCGAGTGCGCTCGTGGCCGCTCGCGGTGATCACGATCTCCTCGAGCGCGCCGCCGTGGTCGGGCGCGTCGTGGGCATCGGTCTTCGTCTCGGTCTCGGTCTCGGTCTCGGTCTCGGTGGCGGTCTGCGCCGTGACGGGCAGGGGAAGCAGGGCGGCGAGCGCAAACGCGCGCGCGAGTGAAAGTCGCATGAGAAACCTCGGATGGGTGGATGGATGACGGCGCGCGCAGCCGTGCTGCGCGCGCGAGCGGTCAGCCGATCCGAGGCGGTGCGCGCGGGGCGAGGCGTTCGAGGAGGACGCGCGGCGGCGAGGAGCGCTCGCAGACGCGCGTGAGGCCGCGACCCAGCCCGACGACCGTCGCGCTCGCGGGCGCCAGCGCCGCGCCGTGCGCGAGGCGCTCGCCATGCGCGCAGAGTGCGCAGCCGAAGTCCGCGACGCTCCCGTGCGCAGCGCCGGCAGCCTCCGCCGCGAGCGCAGGCCCGCGCGCCGGCGTCGCGTGCGTGTGCGCGCTGCTCGCGAGCGTCGCGAGCAACACCAGCGCTGCGAACAGCGTGGGCACGAAGCGGCGAGCGAGCGAAGCGAAGCGCATCTCGCGCGGCAGGGAAGCGAAGCGAACGCGCGCCGTCAACGCGAGGTCACGCCGCGGCCACGTGGGGTCTGGCACCGAACGGCGAAAATCGCCGTTTCGTGCCAGACCCCACGTGGCCGCGGTAGCGCAGCGCGGGCCCGCCGCGGATGATCCCCGGCGCATGCACGCGCACGCGCACGACCACGCAGGCCACGCGCACCCGCACGGGGCGCGCGCGAGCTCGCAGCGGCGGCTGGCGGCGACGCTCGCGCTCGTGGGCGCCTACCTCGTGGTCGAGGCGATCGCGGGCTGGCTGACGGGCTCGCTGGCGCTGCTCGCGGATGCAGTGCACATGCTCGCGGATGCCGGCGCGCTCGCGCTCGCGCTGTTCGCGATCTGGCTCGCGTCGCGCCCCGCCCCCGCAGCGCACACGTTCGGCTACCGGCGCGCGGAGATTCTCGCGGCGCTCGCGAACGGCGTGGCGCTCGCGGTCGTCGCGGTCTTCATCGCGCTCGAAGCTTTCGGGCGCTTCGCCGCGCCGCCCGCCGTCGACGCCGGGCCGGCGCTCGCCGTCGCCGCGGGCGGGCTCGCGGTGAACCTCGCCGGCATCGCGCTTCTCCACGCGTCGCGGGGTGACGGGCTCAACCTGCGCGGCGCGTGGCTGCACGTCGTCTCCGACGCGCTCGGCAGCGCCGCCGCGATCGCGGCGAACGCGGCGATCTGGCTCGCGGACGCGCGCATCGCCGACCCGCTCGCGAGCCTCGCAATCGCCGCGCTCGTGCTGCGCAGCGCGTGGTCGCTCCTTCGCGAGACGGTCGACGTGCTGCTCGAAGCGGCGCCTGCGCACCTCGACGTCGACGCGCTGCGCCGCGCGCTGGAGACGCAGTCCGGCGTCGCGTCGGTGCACGACCTCCACGTGTGGACGATCACGAGCGGAATGGTCTCGCTCTCCTGCCATGTCGAGGCCGCCAGCGGGGTAGACGGGCACGAGCTGCTCTCGCGCATCACCCACGAGCTGCGGGAACGCTTCGCGATCCAGCACGCCACGATCCAGCTCGAGCCCGCCGGCTTCCGCGCGCGCGAAGAAGTGTGCTGATGCGCGCCCTCGCAGCCGCACTCGCGCTCTGCGCCGCGCCCGCGCTCGCGGCGGAGCCGCTGCGGGTCGTCGCGACGATCGAGCCGCTCTGCATGCTCGTGCGCGAGATCGGCGGCGACGCGCTCGCGTGCACCACGCTCGTGCCGCCCGGCGCGAGCCCGCACGCCTACGAGCCGCGCCCGAGCGCGATGGCGGCCGTGGCGCGCGCCGACTTGTTGGTGCGCGCGGGGAACGGCATCGACGACTGGGCCGGGCCGCTGGCCAATGCCGGGACCGAGCGCTGGGTAGTGCTCGGCCCGGAGTGCGCGCGCGACGACTCCGCTTGCGCGCACTTCTGGCTCGACCCCAAGCGCGCGGGGCACGCGTTCGCCTCCGCGCTCATGCCCCTGCTCGCGGCGCGCGCGCCGGAGCACGCGGACGCATTCGTGGCGCGCGAGAAGGCCTTCGGTGCGGCGCTGCTCGCCGCCACCTACGACGCGATGGCCACGCTCGAGCCGGCGCGCGGCTCGAGCTTCCTCGCGTTCCACCCCGCGTGGTCTGGCTTCGCCGGCTTCTTCGGTCTCGTCGATCTCGGCGCGATCCAGTCGCACGGCGCCGAGGAGTCGACGCCCGGGCGGCTCGCCGAGCTGATTCGCAGCGCGCGCGCCGCGAACGTGCGCGCCGTACTCGTCGAGCCGCAGCTCGACCCGCACACCGCGCGCATCGTGGCCGAAGAGCTCGGCGCGCGAGTTGTTACGGTCGACCCGCTCGGCGATCCGCGCGACCCCGAGCGCGCGAGCTATACCGCCCTGCTCGCCTGGAACGCGCGCCAGCTCGCGGCCGGGCTCGCGAAGGAACCTCGATGAGTGCGGTCGTCTCGCTCGACAGCGTGTGCGTGAAGCGCGGCGGCGACATCGTGCTCGAAGACATCGCGTTCGACGTCGCGCCCGGGCAGTTCGTCGGCATCTGCGGCCCGAACGGCGCGGGCAAGACCACGCTGCTGAAGGCGATCCTCGGCCTTGCGCCGATCACGTCGGGGACCATCACGGTCCTCGGCAAGCAGATCGAGCGCCGCGAAGCGGCGCAGATCGCGCGCAGCGAGCCGAAGGCGAGCGAAGTTCGCGAAAGGCGTGGCGAGCACGCGCGCCGTGGCATCGGCTACGTGCCCCAGCGAAGCGCGATTCCCGAGGCATTCCCCGCCACCGCGCTCGACATCGTGCTGCTCGGGCGCCTCGGCGGCGGCTTCTCGCTGCGCGTGTCGCGCGCCGATCGCGAGGCCGCGCTCGAAGCGCTCGCGCGGGTCGGCATCGCCGAGCACGCGCAGCGTCCGGTCGGCGCGCTCTCGGGCGGCCTCCAGCGCCGCGTGACCCTCGCGCAGGCGCTCGTCGCGAGCCGCGCGCTGCTCGTGCTCGACGAGCCCACGATCGGCCTCGACCTGCCCGCCGAGCACGAGTTCTACGAGTTGTTACGGCGCCTCCAGCGCGAGCTGAACCTCGCGGTGCTCGCCGTCTCGCACGATCTCGTCGCGCTCGCGGGGCAAGCGGACCAGCTCGTCTGCATCAACAAGCGCATGCACGTGCACGGCCATCCCGACGAAGTCGTGCACAGCCACGCGCTGAAGGCCGCTTACGCGTGCGAGTTCGACTTCCTCGCGGGCGAGCTGGATCACCACGGCCGCCACGGGCCGGGTCATTAGGTCCGCGATGCGCGTCGCGCTCGGCTGGAAGGCGCATTCGGGCTGGGCCGCGCTCGTGGCGGTGGGCGGCGACGCGCGCGAGCCGCACGTCGTGGAGCGCGCGCGGATCGCCCTCGTGCCCGACGACGAGCCGTTCGCGAAGGCGCCCTATCACGCGGGCGAGCGCGTCGGCGGCGCCGAAGCGCGCGAGATCGCGGAGCGTGGCGTCGCATCGGTGCAGCAGTACGTGCCGGGTGCCATCCAACGCGTGCTGAAGCGCTGCACCGATGCGGGCCACGCAGTCTGTGGCTGCGCCGTACTCGTCGGTTCCGGCATGCCCGCTTGGACCACGGACGAGATCCTCGCCGTGCACTTCCGCATGCACAAAGCCGAGGGCGAGCTGTTCCGCGATGCGCTCGTCGCCGGCACGCGCGCGTGCGGCCTCGCGCTCACGACGCTGCCCGACAAGAGCGCGCTCGACGCCGCCGCGAAAGCGCTCGCGACGACGCGCACGAAGCTCGATGCGACCCTCGCCGCGCTCGGCAAGATCGCGGGCGCGCCCTGGGGCAAGGACCAGAAGGAAGCGGCAGCGGCGGCGCTGGTCGCGCTGGCGAAGGCGTAGCCCGTGCTCGAGTTCGCGTTCATGCAGCGCGCGTTCGCGGCGGCGGTCCTCGTGGGCGTCGTGTGCGGCGTGCTCGGCTTCTTCGTCGTGCTGCGGCGGCTCGCGTTCATCGGCGTCGGCATCTCGCACTCCGCGCTCGGCGGCGTCGCGCTCGGCTTGTTGTTGGGCGTGTCGCCGCTGCTCACCGGCGGCGCCTTCGCGCTCGCGGTGGCGATCGGCATCGCGCTCATGGGCCAACGCAGCGGGCTCGGTCGCGACACGGTGATCGGCGTCTTCTTCAGCGGCGCGATGGCGCTCGGCGTCGTGCTCGCGAGCCTCGAGCACGGCGCGCAGCAGGAGCTGTTCGGATACCTGTTCGGCAACGTGCTCGCCGTAACAAGCGGGGAGCTCGGCGCGCTCGCCATCGGCGGCGCGCTGGTGGTCGCGGCACTGCTCGCCCTACTCCGCCCGCAGCTCTTCCTCGCCTTCGACGAAGAGATCGCGCGCGCCTACGGCCAGCGCGCGCAGCTGCTCGACCTCGCGCTGCTCGCGCTGCTCGCCGCCACGATCGTGATCGGCGTGCGCCTCGTCGGCGTGCTCTTGATCGAGGCGCTGCTCGTCGTGCCGGCCGCCACCGCCGCGCTGCTCGCGCGCCACTACCGCGCGCAGCTCGCGCTCAGCGTCGCGATCTCCGTCGCGAGCGCGCTCGGCGGCCTCGCGCTCGCCTGGCGCCTCGACGTCGCGCCGGGCGGGATGATCGCGCTGACGGCGGTGGGCGTGTTTTTTGGGGCGTTGGGGGTCGCACGCCGGAGCTCGTAGCGGGCGCCGCTCAGTCGCTCTCGACGAGCTCGTTGCGACAGCGTATCGATCCGACCGCTCCGCGGCCGGCGCACGTCATCGCTCACCATCCGCGCGCACCACGTCCCGCTCCATCCGCGCATCGAGCCCGCGCAGCGCCTCGCTTCCGTAATAAAACGCGACCGACGCGAGCATCGCGAGCACGGCGAAGACGGAGATCGCGAGCGGCGCGCCGAGCGGCTTCGCGGCCGCGCCGATCACGAGGGAGCCGAGCATCGGCAGCGAGAAGGACATCATCAGGAAGCTCGAGACGCGGCCGCGCATGTCGTCGGGGATGAGCAGCTGGATCGCGGTGTTGTTGAGCGTGCCGAACCAGCTCGCGAAGGCGTTGGCGAGGAAGATCAGCGGGATCGCGGCGAGAAAGAGCGGCGAGTAGCTGAAGGCGACGAGCAGCACGCCGAACGCCAGCATCGAGAGCAGCATGTTGCGCGCGCGGCCGCTCGCGTGGGTCCAGCGCGCGACGACCATCGAGCCGACGATGCCGCCGAGGCCCATCGCGACGGAGAGCTGCGAGAGGCCGCGCGGGCCTTCGTGCCAGATGTCTTCGGCGAAGACCACGAGCAGCGTCTGGAACGGCATCGCGAGGAACATCGGGACGAGGCCGAACACGAGCAGCACGAGCACGGCGCGATCGGCGCGCACGTAGCGCACGCCTTCCATCACGCGCGTCATGACGCTAGCGCGCGAGGCGGTGTCGGGCGGCGGCGCCGGGTCGAGGCGCAGGCCGCACACGAAGGCGATCACGTACAGGACGACGCCGAGCAGGTACGCCCACTTCACCCCGAGCTCGTCGATGAAGAAGCCGGGCAGCGCGGGGCCGATCACGCGCGTGGCGTTGATCAGCGTGGTGGTGCTCGCGATGGCGCTGCCGAGCAGGCGGCGGCCGACGAGATTCGCGACGACGGATTGGCGCGCGGGCATCAGGAACGGGAACACGCAGCCCATCACGGACGCGGTGCCGACGAGATGCCAGAACTGGAGGCGGTCGGTCCACAGCAGCGCGAGCGTGACGAGCTCGCCGAGCAGCGCGACGGCCTGCGCGCCGAGGATGATGCGGCGGCGGTCGATGCGATCCGCCGCGACGCCGCCGAACGGGCCGAGCAGCAGCATCGGGAGCGCGACGGCGAAGGTGACGACGCCGAGCAGGAACGTGTCCTTGGTGAACGTGTAGGCGAGATACGGGCGCACCACGCCCTGGCTGCCCATCGCGAGGAAGAACGCGACGTTGCTCGCGGTCAGCCAGCGAAACTGCGGGAACGCGAAGACCTCGCGCGTGCCGCTCTCGGGGCGCGACTCGGGCGCAGCATCCGGAGCGGGTTCGCGGCGCAGCATGCGCGGCAACGTAGGCCAGCGCGCGGCGCGATCGGCCGGCCGCGAGCGCGTGGCGGGGGCAAAGTCGGCCCGGCCTGCTTTGCCCCTACCCGCGCGCCTTCCGCAGCTCCCCCAGCACCGGCGCCATGCGCGCGAGCGCCTCGCGGATCGCGTCCTCGATCGCGGCGTAGCAGAAGCGCAGGGAGCCCTCGCCCGCGGCGCCGAAGTCGACGCCCGGCGTGCAGGCGACCCGCGCGCGCTCGAGCAGCGCGCTCGCGAGCGCGACCGAGTCGCGGCCGAAGGCGCGCGCGTCGGCGAACACGTAGAAGGCGCCGGCGGGCTCGCGCGCGACGCCGAAGCCGAGCGCGCGCAGGCCCGCGACGAGCAGCGCGCGGCGCTTCGCGTAGGCGGCGCGCGCAGCGGCGACGGTGGGCGCGCCCTCGCGCAGCGCGGCGACGCCGGCGAGCTGCACGAACTCGCTCGCCGAGATGAACAGGTTCTGCTGCAGCGTCTGGAGCGTGCGCATCGCCGCGCGCGGCGCGATGGCGTAGCCGAGGCGGAAGCCGGTCATCGCGTAGCGCTTCGAGAAGCCGTCGAGCACGAAGGCGTCGCTCGCGACTTCGAGCGCGCTGGTCACGCGCGCGCCGTCGTAGACGAGCCCGTCGTAGATCTCGTCGGAGACGAGCGGCACGCCGAGGCCCGCGAGCGCGGCCATCACCTCGCGCGACTGCACGGCGCCGGTCGGGTTCGCGGGCGAGCCGATCACGATCGCGCGCGTGCGGGGTGTGATCGCGCGCTTCACCGCGTCGGGATCGATCGCGTACCCGCTCGCGGGATCGCACGGAACGGCGACCGGCTCCACGCCCACGAAGCGCGCGAAGTTCGGGTAGCAGGCGTAGTGCGGCGCGGGGATGATCACCTCGCTGCCGCGCTCGCACAGCGCGGCAAACACCATCAGCAGCGCGGGCGACGTGCCGCTCGTGACGAGCACGCGCTCGGGATCGACCGCGACGCCCGTACGCGCGCGCTTGTCGGCCGCGATCGCCTCGCGCAGCTCGGGCAGGCCGACGCTCGCCGTGTACTTCGTGCGGCCCGCGGCGAGCGCCGCCTGCGCCGCCGCGATCGCGGCCGGCGGCGGCGCGAAGTCCGGCTCGCCGATCTCGAGGTGAATCACGCTCGCGCCGCCGCGCTCCATCGCCATCGCGCGCTCCATCACCTCCATCGCGAGAAACGGCGACAGCGCGCGAATCGAGTCCGGGATCTGCATGGCGCGCGAGTAGAGCAGATCGAGGACGCTGGGGCCGCGGGCGAGCCGCCGAGCGACGGCGATGCGGGGACGTTCCGCAAGTAAGTAAAGAAGGTCCGCACTTTACTTTCTTGCGGAACGTCCCCGGCTCTTGCGTCCCCGGCTTTTGCGGCGAGAGCGCGCGAATCGAGTCGGGAATCCGCATGGCGCGCGAATAGACCAGATCGAGGACGCGGGAGCCGTGGGCGAGCCGCCGAGCGGCGGCGAATGCGGGGACGTTCCGCAAGTAAGTAAAGAAAGTCCGCGCTTTACTTTCTTGCGGAACGTCCCCGGCTTTACGTCCCCAGCTCCATCTGCCCATCCCCAGTTTGCCCGCCCGTAATCCGCGCACCCGCTGCGCCATCGTGCTGGCGTCGTGTGACGAAACTCACGGCCCGCCGCGTTGCCCGCTCCGCGCGCTCTCCCTAGCTTGCTCGGCCATGTCGAAGGGCCTTCAGATCGCGGTTGGCGCCCTCCTCGTCGCCGGCCTGCTGGTGTGGTTCGGCGCGTCACGCAGCGGCGAGGACGCGTTCACGTACTTCCAGACCTTGGGCGAGTTCCAGGCGCGCGGCGCGGTGGGCGAGCCGGTGCGCGTTCACGGCTACGTCGCCCTCGGCACGATCGAGCGGGACGTCGCCGCAAAGCGCGTCACGTTCGCGGTGCAGGAGAAGGCGCCGCACGCAGGCGGGTCGCCCGACGGCGCGCTCGTGGTCGAGTACGCGAGCCTCGAGACGCCGGACTTGTTCAAGGACGGCGCCGAGGTGGTGGTCGAGGGGAAGCTCGCGCCAGGCGGCACTTTCCACGCGACGAACCTGCTGGCGAAGTGCCCGTCGAAGTTCGAGGCGAAGGAAGAAGCGGCGGCGCGCGCACAGAACGTCTAACGATCCGCTGGCGCCCGCAGGCGGCGCTTCGCCGCGCGCAGCGAGCCGCAGGCGAGCGAAGTCCACGCGGTAGCAGCGGAGCCATTTCTCGTGAGCGATCTCGGTTACTACGCGTCTCTCCTTGCCCTGCTCGCTGCCGGCGCCGCCGCGGTCGCCGGCGCGATCGGCGGCGTCACGCGCTCCGAGGAGTGGGCGACCGTCGCGCGCCGCGGCATCTACGGCTTGTTCGCACTGACCAGCGTCGCGCTCGCGTGCCTCTTCTACGCCTTCGCGACGTTCGATTTCCAGCTCGAGTACGTCTCCCAGAACGCCGCGCGCACGATGCCCACGCACTATCGCCTCGCCGCGGTGTGGGGCGCGCAGGCGGGCTCGCTGCTGTTGTGGACGTGGATGACCGCGGCCTACGCGGCCATCGCGATCACCGTGCAGCGCCGCGAGCGCGCGCTGATTCCGTGGGTGTGCCTCGTCCTCGGCCTCAACGCGGCGTTCTTCCTCGTGCTGCTGAACTTCGTCTCGAACCCGTTCGAGAAGCTGCCGGCGACCCACGTGATGTCCGACGGCAACGGCATGAACCCGCTGCTGCAGCACCCGGTGATGATGATTCACCCCCTCGTGCTCTACCTCGGCATGACGGGCTTCTCGGTGCCGTTCGCCTTCGCGCTCGCCGCGCTCGCCTCCGGTCAGCTCGGCACGACCTGGATGCGCGTGACGCGGCGCTGGACGCTGTGGGCGTGGTGCTTCCTCTCGATCGGCATCCTGCTCGGCGGGCGCTGGGCCTACGAAGTGCTCGGCTGGGGCGGCTACTGGGCGTGGGATCCCGTCGAGAACGCCTCGTTCATGCCCTGGCTCGCGGGCACGGCCTACTTGCACTCGGTGATGGTGCAAGAGAAGCGCGACATGCTGAAGATTTGGAACTTCGTGCTGATCGGCCTCACTTACGGGCTGTGCTTGTTCGGCACGATGATCACGCGCGCAGGGCTCGTCAGGTCCGTCCACGCCTTTGCCCAGACCGAGATCTTCGGCGTGCTGTTCGCGTGGTACGTCGGCGCCGTGCTCCTGGCGTTCGTCGTGGCTGTGCTCTGGCGCGTGCCGCAGCTGCGCTCGCCGAACCGGCTCGAGTCCGTCGTCTCGCGCGAGGCGAGCTTCGTCATCAACAACTGGCTGTTCATGGCGATCCTCGCGGTCGTGTTCTTCGGGACGCTCTACCCGAAGTTCTCGACGCTGATCCAAGGCAAGGAAGTGCTGTTCGGGCCGCAGTGGTTCGACCTCTGGCTCGCACCGATCGGCATCGGCCTGCTCTTCCTCACGGGCGTCGGCCCGCTGCTCGCGTGGCGCCGCGCGACTCCCGCGAACCTGCGCCGCCAGCTGATCTTCCCCGCCGCCTGCGGCGCGCTCACCTTCGCGGCGCTGCTCGCGCTGTTGGGGACCGACGAGTGGCTCGCGGCGCTGACGTGGGGTATCGCGGCGCTCGTCACGGGGACGATCTGCGAGGAGTTCTGGCGCGCGACGAAGGCGAAGATGCGCGGCGGCGACTCCGCGCCCAGCGCGCTCGCGAAGCTGTTCCGCATGAACCAGCAGCGCTACGGCGGCTACGTCGTGCACCTCGGCGTGGTGTTCTTCTTCATTGGCTTCACCGGCCAGGCCCTCGACACCGAGCGACTCGAGAACCTCGCGCCCGGCGGCACGCTCGAAGTGCGCGACTACAAGCTGAAGTACCTCACGGCTGAGCCGATCCTCGGCGAGCACCACGGCGGCGCCGAGGCGCGCCTCGCGCTCTACAAGAACGACGAGCCGCTCGCGACGCTCACGCCCGAGAAGCGCATGTACTGGCTCGAGCAGCAGCCGAATTCGATCCCAGCGGTCTACTCGACGTTCGCCGAAGACTTCTACGTGATCCTCACCGCGATCGAGCCGAACGGCTCCGCCACGCTGAAGGTGTTCGTGAACCCGCTCGTGAGCTGGATCTGGCTCGGCGGCCTCACGTTCGTGATCGGCACGGTGCTCGTGATGTGGCCGCACCCACGCCGCGCAGCCGCCGCGTGATGCTCCGCCGCGCGCTCACAGTCCTCATCGCTCTCGCTCTCGCAGCCGGCGCGAGCGCGGAGGGCGAAGCTCCGCCCGACGTGCCCGCCGGCGAGGCGCGCATCAGCGGGCGCGTGCTGAAGGGCGAGACGACCACGCCGATCGCCGGGGTCGAGGTCGTGCTCTACGCGCTCAGCGCCGACGGCGTGCCGGGCCTGCGCCGCGCGACCAGCGATGCGAGCGGCGCGTTCGCGTTCGAGAAGATCTCCGGCTCGGCGCAGATCGCGTATCTCGTCGGCGCGCGGTACGAGGGCATCCCGGTTCCGGGCGGGCGCATCGCCTTCGAGCCGGGCCAGACGAGCGCGACTGCGGACATCCGCGTCGCGCCGGTCTCGCGTGATCTCTCCCGCGTTCGCGTGCGCGCGCAGACGCTGCGCCTCTATCGCGAAGCCGAGGGCCTGCGCGTGGAGGAGACGCTCGACATCGAGCAGACGGGCGCGGAGATCGCGCACGCGCCGAAGGATGCGCGCGCGCGCGTGATCGCACCGGTGCGCGCGACGCTGCCGGCGGGGGCCTCCGACTTCCGCATGCCGCTCGGCGTGATTCCCGAAGGCCTCGAACGCGAGGGCAGCACGGTCCGGTACTTCGGCCCCTTCTATCCGGGCCGCCAGGATCTGGTGTGGGCCTACCGCCTGGGCGCGGCCGAGACGACGCCGGACGGCGCGAGCTTCCGCTTCGCGTTCACGCCCGCGGCCGGCGCCGAGAGCGTCAGCGTGCTCGTTCCGAACGAGGTCCGCGCGTTCAGCGCTCCCGGCCTCGCGAGCGAAGGCGCTGCCGACGACAACGGCCGCAGCGTCACGCGCTACAGCGGGGCGCCCGCGCGAGGCCTCGAGATCTCGCTCGTCGCGCAGGCGGCGCGGGTCGACCCGAACGCGCTCAGCACGCCCGAAGTGCAGATCGTCGTGCAGGCCGACGACGCAGCGATGACCGTGAGCGAGATGCACCTGCTGCGCGCGACGGGCGACGGCCTCCTGCTCGGAACGCCGCAGGCGCCCCTGCTGCGCGTGCCGCTGCCCGAGGGCGCGAGCGACGTGCGCTTCGGCAGCGAGGCGAAGGGGCTCGAGTTCGCGCCGGGACCCGGCGGCGCCGTGGACGTGCTCGGCAGCTTCGCGCCGGGCGAAGCGCCGGTGCAGATCGCGTATCGGCTCGCGGTGCCTGCGAGCGGCGCGCGGCTCGCGCGCGAGTTCGGCGTGCGCGTCCCGCTCGTGCGCGTGTTCGTGGTCGATCACGGGCGGCTCGCGCCGAGTGCCGAGCGCCTTCACCGCGCGCGCCCCGTGCGCACGAACGATCTCAACTACCTCGCGTTCGAGGCCTTCGACGTCGCGCCCGGCGAGCGGGTCGCTCTCACGCTCGGCGCGCTCCCGCCGCGCAGCAGCGCGAGCCCGACTGCCGCGCGCGCGGTCGCAGCGCTCGGCGCGCTCGCGCTCGTGTTCTGGCTGCTGCGCCACGTGACGACTCGCGCGGCCGCGGAGCCGGCGGCGGCCGCCGAGCCCGAGCGCAACGAGCGCGAGGCGCTCTACGACGCGATCCGCGATCTCGACCACGACTTCGAGACAGCGAAGGTCTCGGCGGAGGATCACGCGCAGCTGCGCGGCGAGCTGCGCGCGAAGGCGGCGGCGCTGATCGCCGCGCAGGAAGGTGCGCCCGCGCCAGCCGAGCAGCCGCGCGCGTGTCCGCAGTGCGCGGTCGCAGCGGCGCCAGAGCACCGCTTCTGCGCGAGCTGCGGCACGCCGCTCGGGTCGCCCGCGTGAGCGAGCTGGTGCGCGCGCGCGGGCTGGCCAAGCGCTTCGGGCCCCTCGCTGCGCTGCACCCCCTCGACCTCACACTCGCGGCCGGCGAGACGCTCGCGCTGCTCGGCCCGAACGGCGCAGGCAAGTCCACGCTTCTGCGCCTCCTCGCCGGCCTCGCACGCCCGAGCGCGGGCGCGGTGGAAGTCGTCGCCGCGGCGTCGCGCCCGGAGCAGCGGGCGGCCGTGGGCCTCCTCGCGCACGCAACCTTTCTCTATGGGCAGCTCACGGCGCGCGAGAACCTCGCGCTCGCAGCGAAGCTCTACGGCGTGCGCGACCCGAACGCGCGCGCAGCGGCGCTGATCGCGGCGCACGAGCTCGCGCCGGTCGCGGAGCGCGCGGCGGGCGCCCTCTCGCGCGGCTGGGCGCAGCGCGTCGCGATCGCACGCGCGCTCGTGCACGAGCCGCGCCTGCTCTTGCTCGACGAGCCGTTCACCGGGCTCGATCCCCGCGCTGCCGACAAGCTCGCGGAGCGCCTGTCTGCGCAGCGCGGCGGCGGGCGCGCCGCCGTGCTCGTCACGCACGAGCTCTCGCGCGCCGCGCAGCTGGCAACGCGCGCGCTCGTGCTCGTGCGCGGCCGCGCGCGTGAGCTGGCCGCGGACGCGCTCGCGAGCGCAGGCGCGCTCGAAGCCGCGTATCGCGACACGGTCGCAGCGCTGGAGACGGCGCCGTGAGCGCGCTGCTTGCCGTGCTCTGGAAGGACCTCGCGACCGAGTGGCGCAGCCGCGACCGCTTCGCCGCGATGCTCGTGTTCTCGGTGCTGGTCGTGGTGGTGCTCTACTTCGCCGCGCCGCCTTCGATCGACGCGAGGCTGAACGGGTACGTGCCGGGGCTGCTGTGGGTCGCGTACTTGTTCGCGGGCGTGCTGGGCATGAACCGCGCCTTCGCCGCGGAGCTGGAGAACGACGCGCTCTCCGCGCTCGCGCTCGCGCCCGTCGACCGCGGCTTTCTCTTCCTCGGCAAGGCGCTCGCGAGCTTCGTCGTGCTCGCCGCAGTCCAGGCGATCACGGCGGTCGTGTTCGCGCTGGCGTTCGGCCTCGATCTCGCGCCGGTCGCGCTGAAGCTCGCGGCCGTGGCGGGGCTCGGCGCGTTCGGCATCGCCTGCGCCGGCACGCTGCTCGCCGCGATCTCCGTCCGCACGCGCTACCGCGAGGTGATGCTGCCGCTGCTCCTCTTGCCGCTGCTCGTGCCCGTGCTGCTCGGCGCGGTGCGCGCCACCACGCAGCTGCTCGCGACCGGGTCGCTACCGTGGCCACCCGTTCAGCTGCTGCTCGTCGCGGACGCGATCTACCTGATCGTGTCGTTCTTGTGCTTCGAGTACGTGCTCGATGAGTGAGGCGTGAGGCGGATGCAGCAGTGGAAAACATGGACGGCCGCCGCCCTCGCCGTGCTCGGCGCGTGGTGGCTGTACGCGGTCTGGCAGGCGCCTCTCGATTCCGTTCAGGGCGTGATCCAGAAGATCCTCTACGTCCACCCGCCCCTCGCCTTCGCCTGCTACGCGGGCTTCATCGGCGCCGCGATCGGCGGCGCGCTCTTCCTGGCGCGTGGCGACGAGCGCTTCGACCGCTTCGCTGCGGCGTCCGCCGAGGTCGGCGTGGTGTTCGCCACGCTGATGCTGGTCACCGGCCCCATATGGGCGAGGGGCACCTGGGGCAAGTGGTGGACTTGGGACCCGCGGCTCACCGTGACGCTGATCCTCTACCTCACGTACGTGGCCTACCTGCTGCTGCGCTCGTTCACGGAGGGCAGCGAGCGCGCGGCGCGCTTCGCGGCGGTGTACGGGATCCTGGGCGCGGCGCTGATCCCGCTGAACTACTACGCGATCGAGCTGTTCGGGAACCGCGCGCTGCATCCCGACAACCTCGGGCGCGGGAGCCTGGGTGAGGGCATGGGGCTTCCGTTCCTGCTCGGCGTGCTCGCGACGTTCGCGGCCTTCGCGTTCCTGCTGGTGTGGCGGGTCGAGCTCGGGAACCTGCGCGCCGCGCGCGCCGAGCAGCTCGCCCTCGCGGCCGAGCGGGAGGACGCGTGAGCTACTTGATCTCCGCCTACGCCGTGACTTTGGGCGCGCTGCTGGCCTACGGGGTTCAGCTCCGGGTGAGTGCGCGGCGACTGCGCGAAGAAATCACGCGCGCCGAGTCAAATCGCGGTTGACGCTCGCGCGCGCGCGGCGGTACAAACCCGAAGCCCATTTCCGCTCCGCCTTCAGCGCTCGTTGCCCCTCCCGACGCCGTCTCCCCCTCTCGTTCCATGCTCCGGACGCCGTCTCGAGGTGCGAAGAAAGCTGCGGCGTCGCGGGCCGATTCGGCAGCGGTGGGCGGTTCGTTTCTCAACCTCGCGCTTCGACTGCTCTCGCCCTCTTGGAACGAGCTTCGGTCGCGGCGGCAACTTCGACGCAATCCCAACCCCCAACCCCTTCCCCCAACAACTCGACTCGCCACGGCGCTCCCCCCAACCCCTCGCGTGGCACGGTGCTCGCATTCGTCCCGCCTCGTGCGGCGCGCGTACGAGCAGGGCGCCGCGGCAATCGACCGGAGGCTCCCCACTCCCATGGCCAGCATGAAGCGCGGCGTCGGCTACTGCGAGAACACCGACTGCGAGGACTACGCCAAGGGCGTGTTCCTGCTGAATCACGGCGACACCTTCTACTGCCCGCGCTGCCGCCAGCTGGGCAAGGTCGAGAAGGAACGCGGCTTCTACACCGGCAACTCGGACATCTTCAAAGAGGTGCGCGTCGAGTACAACTTCGACCCGATCAACGGCGTGTACCGCGAGATCGCGATCGTGCGCGACGAGAGCCTCTGGGGCCGTAACAACGTCTACACGCTGCAGTCGCCGCTGATCAAGACGGAGAAGCGCGCGCTGAAGGTCGCGGAGGCGATCCTCGCCAACCTGAACCGCTACCGCGGCCTGCTCAACGGCGACGAGATCCCGCGCACGACCGAGATCATCCTCTCGTTCGACGAGCCCCTCGACGAGTTCAAGCGCAAGGTCGCCCAGCTCGGCCGCGAGCTCGAGGCGAGCGGCCTGCGCGACGCGCGCGGCTGACCCTCCTTCGCGGCGCGCCGAGTGAAGCCGGCGCCCGCGCAGACATGCCGCCCACCTGCGATTGGCGTTGCAGGTGGGCGGTTTGCTTTTCTGCGCGGCGAGGGAGAGCGAGATGCCGCGAGCCGCGATCGTCGTAGGTGTGGGCCCGAGCGCTGGACTCGGCGCGGCGCTGTGCCGGCGCTTCGCGCGCGAGGGCATGCACGTATTCGCGGCGGCGCGCAGCGAGGAGCGCACCGAGGAGCTCGCGCGGGAGATCGCCGCGACAGGCGGGCGCGCGAGCGCGCAGCGCTGCGACACGACGCAGAGCGCCGATGTCGCGGTGCTGTTCGACGCCGCGCAGCGCGAGACCGGCGCGCCGCCGGCGTGCGTCGTCTACAACGCGGGCAACAACCGCATGAGCCCGCTGCTCGAGATGACGGACGAGTTCTTCGAGCAGACGTGGCGGACGAGTTGTTACGGGGGCTTCCTCGTCGGGCGCGAGGCGGCCCGGCGCATGCTGCCCGCCGGCGGGGGCACGCTGATCTTCACGGGCGCCACTGCATCGCTGCGCGCGCGGCCGCCCTTCACGGCCTTCGCGTCGGCGAAGGCGGCGCTGCGCAGCGTCGCGTTCGGGATGGCGCGCGAGTTCGGCGCGCGCGGGCTTCACGTGGGCCACGTGATCGTCGACGGCGTCATCGACGGCGATCAAGTCAACGCGCGATTTCCTCAGCTGAAAGAACGACTTGGCGCGGACGGCATGCTCGCGCCGGACGACATCGCCGAGGCGTACTGGCAGCTCCACCGCCAGCCGCGCAGCGCATGGACGCTCGAGCTCGACCTGCGGCCGTACAAAGAGAGCTTCTGAGCGCGGCTGGCGCACTCGCATTCGCGCGCCAGTTTCGGCCCAAACCAAACCTCCTTGCGTCGAGGTGGATACTGGGTGGAACGCGGGCGCCTCTCGCGGCCCGTGAAACTGGGGGTCGAGAGATATGTCTGCGCTTCATCCGTTCCTCTACTACCAGCGCCCGCGCTGTGAAGGGCGCAAGGTGCGCGTCGCGTACCACGTCGACGTCGCCGCGCTGCTGAATCTCGCCGGCGCTCTGCAGCGCGACGGCTACCTGATCGGTGAGCTGCTCTTCAACTACCCGGCGCTCGCCGGCGACGCCGACGAGGCGCTCGGCTTCGAGAAGGCCGACTTCGACGCCGATGGCCTCGTCGCCACCGCGACGCGCTTCGAGCGCGCACGGCAGTACAAGAAGTTCGTGCAGCGCGGCGACACGCCGCTCGAGCGCGCGGTCGAGCGCGCCTGGCGCCCGTTCATCCTCGACAGCGCGCGCTTGCAGATGGTCCTGCAGCCGCGCGCCGCACGTCACTTGAAGCAAGGCTTCGAGTCGCGCGCCAACGTCACGTTCTACCAAGGTGAGGGTGCGCGTTACAAAGAGCTCCTGACGGCGCAGGGCTTCCGCAAGCAGAAGGACCGCGCGACGGCCGCCTACGTGCTGCGCGTGAAGCGCCTCTGGGACGGCGGCCCGGGTTACATCGGTGCGTTCGGCATGGACAGCACGACGTCGCTGATCTGGTCTTACCTCCTTCGCCACCGCCACCCGGAGCTGCTGCGCGAAGACGGCTTCGCGATGGCCGAGCTCTCCGGCCCGATCCCGGGGCGCGTGCCCGACCTCCGCTTCTCCCAGGAGTGGCGCAGCGAGATCATCCTGCGCGCGCCGGCCTAACAACTAGTCCGCAAGGCTCGACGGGCCGCGCTGGCGCCAGCGCGGCCCGTCGCATTTTCAGCGCCCAGCTTTCAGTTCGGCCCCAAGTGGAGTTGGGGTCTTTCTCCGCGGCGAAGCTGCAGCCGTGATTCTCCCCACTCCTCTCAACCACTCGACAGGGAGAATTCGAAATGAGCGACGACAAGAAGAGCAAGGGCAACGTCAAGCGCAGCGACGCGGCGAGCGCGCGCGTCACGTGGCAGCTGATCGAGCACGCGCTCGCGTGCGAGCTGCTCGGGCGCATCTACCTGTTCGGCCCGCCCGGCGTCGGCAAGACGTACGCCGCGTACGTCTACGGGCGCACCGAGCGTGAGCTGTACGCGTGCACGCTGACGCAAGAGACGCCCGCGGCGGAGCTGCGCGGCACGTATCTGCCGCAGGGCGACACGCTCGCGTGGCACGACGGCCCGGTCGTGCGCGCGATGAAGGAAGGCGCGCGGCTCGTGCTGAACGAGCTCTCGCACGCGAGCGACGACGCGCTCGCGTTCCTCTACCCCGTGCTCGAGCACCCGGAGACGGCGCGCATCACGCTGCCGACGGGCGAGACGGTGCGGCCCGCGCAGGGCTTCCACGTGGTCGTTACGGACAACCTCGCGCCGGACGGCCTGCCGCCGGCGCTGCGCGATCGCTTCGACGCGCTGCTCGAGATCTGCGAGCCGCATCCGTCGGCGCTCGCGCGCCTCAGCGAGCCCTTGCGCGAGGCGGCGCGGCGCAGCTTCTCGCTCGGCGACGACCGCCGCGTGAGCGTGCGCAGCTGGCTCACGCTCGACCGCGTGCGCCACGTGCTCGGCCTCGAAGCCGCCTGCCTCGTGGTGTTCGGCGCCGAGCGCGGCTCGCAGATCTTCGACGCCCTCGTGCTGGCGGTGGTGAAGTGATGCGCGACGAGCTGAACACCCGCTACCTGCCCTACCCCGAGCTCGTGGAGCTCACGCCGTTCGCCGAACGCGCTCGCGGCTACGAGATCGTCGACTCGGTCGGGCGCGAAGACGTGACGGGCGCCGTCGACAAAGTCGCGCGGCGCATGCTCGTGCCGCTCGAGGCTTACGGGCGCTCGACCGTGCGGCACGAGCTCGGGCACGTGCGTTGGTCGCCGCTGCGCCCGCCGCGCGTGCAGTTCGATCGTCGCGTGCTCGCGGCCGTCGAGGACGCGCGCATCAACCTCGCGCTCGCGGCGAACCGTGTGCCGCTCGAGCTCGGCCCCGAGTCCGAGCTGCACGTCGCGTGGCTGCTCGCGCGCGACATGAAGCGTGGCGACGCGCTCGCGGTGTGGCTGCGCTCGGTCGCCGCGATCGGCACGAGCTGCGAGCCGATGCTGCGCACGCTGCTGCTCAGCTGGCGCGCGGGCGACGGCGACCTCGTGCTGCAGCGCATCGCGCGCATCCGTAACAAGCTCGAGGAGGCGCGCAGCGAACGCGGCGGCGAGGTCGCTCCCGAGCTGCGCGCCCGCGCACTCGCGCGCGAGCTCGCGCGCTTGCTGCGCGCCGAGGGCGTGCTCGACGCGAGCGGCCAGTCGCAGAGCGAGTTCGCGATCGACTGCTGCACGGTGGAAGGCCACGAGCACGACGAGGACGAGGTCGGCCGGCGGCGCTGGCGCAAGGAAGCGGACGAGCCCGAGGGCGGGGTGAAGCCCGGCGAGCTCACTATCACACGCGCGCCGCTGCAGCGCGCACGGAGTGGCGGCGGGGCGCCGCGCGGCTGGCGCGCTGCGAGTGAGGGCAGCGTCGTGCGCTACGCGCATCGCTGGACCGCGGACCGCGCGATCTTTCGCCGCAAGGCGCGGCTCGCCCGCGGCACGCTGCTGATCGACGTGAGCGGCTCGATGTCGCTGAAGCCCGCCGATCTCGACGCGATGCTCGCGAGCACGAACGCGGGCCTCGTCGTCGCGATCTACAGCGGCAAGGGCGACAAGGGCGAGCTGCGCGTGGTGGCCCAGGGCGCAGCGCGCGCCGCCGACAAGCACCTCGCAGCGCCTGGCGGAGGCAACATCGTCGACCTGCCCGCGCTCGGCTGGCTCGCGCGCCAGCCCGGCCCGCGCCTCTGGATCAGCGACGGCCTCGTCACCGGCGTGGGGGACCAAGCGAGCAAAGCGCTGACGGCGCAGTGCAAGGCGGTCTGCAAGCGCGCGCGCATCCAGCGCGTCGCGAAGCTCGCCGACGCCGCGAAGGTGCTCGGCGCGCGGGGATGATCCGCAAGCGCCGCGCGCAGCGAGGCGAAGCCGAGCGAAGTCAACGCGATAGCGGTGGAGCCTCCGCGAAAGCAGAGGCTCCACCGCGCAGCCGCACGCTCAGGTCGATCGCGAAGCCCGCGCTGATCGCAGCGAGTCCGAGCCGCTCCTCGCGGATCCGCGGCGCTCCTCCACGCAGTGCATCCTCGAGCGGCGCGCGAAACCACGGGAACAGCTCGCGCGGCAGCGCGTCGACCGGGTACCAGCGCACCGCGGGCGCCTCCACGCTGGGCGTAATCACTCCGCCGACCACGCGCGCCTCGTACACCCGCGCGCGATGCGCGAAGAAGCCCGTGCGCCGGTACTCGCCCACGATCCGCACCACCCCGACTGCGAGCCCCGTCTCCTCCGACACCTCGCGCACGATCGCGCGCTCCTCGGACTCGCCGGGAAGCGCGCTGCCGCCCGGCAGCTCCCACCCCATGAGGTCGCTGCGCAGGGAGAGCAGCACGCCGGCGTCGGACCTAACCACTGCCTGCACCACGGTGCGCGCCCGCAAGCGCCCGGCGAACACGCCCTTCAGCGCGTTGCGCCCGTGATCGAGCGGCAGCCGCGCGAGCGCCGACAGCGCGCTGACGGCTCTCACGGCGAGGCGTCCGCGCTTGCGTCGCCTCGGCGCGGTTCACTCCGCGGCAGCCTCACCCAACGATCTTGGAGAGCGGATACTCGACGATGCCGCGGGCGCCGCGGTCCACGAGCTCGGGGATCAGCTCGCGCACGAGCTTCTCCTCGACCACGGTGTTGAGCGCCACCCAGCTCTCGTCCGCGAGCGTCGAGATCGTGGGCGTCGCGAGCGCCGGCAGCACGTCGAGCACCTTCGCGAGGTGCGAGCGCGGCACGTTCATCATCAGGCCCACGCGCCCGGCCGCCGCGATCGCGCCGTTCAGCAGTAACAACAGGCGCTCCATCTTGCGCCGCTTCCACTCGTCCGCGTACGCGTCCCTGTTCGCGATGAAGCGCGGCGTCGACTCGAGCACCGTGTCGATCACGCGCAGCCGGTTCGCGCGAATCGACGAGCCCGTCTCGCTCACGTCGACGATCGCGTCGGCGAGCAGCGGCGGCTTCACCTCGGTGGCGCCATACGAGAACTCCACCTCGGCCTTCACGCCGTGCTGCTTCAAGTATCGCTTGGTGAGGCCCACCGTCTCGGTCGCGATGCGCCCGCCTTCGAGGTCCTTCACGGTCTTGATGTGCGAGTCCTCTTTCACGGCGAGCAGCCAGCGCACGGGGCGATAGTTCGGCCACGGCGCGCGCAGGTCCGCGAGCTCCTTCACCTTCGCGCCGTTCTCCAGCACCCAGTCGACGCCGGTGATGCCCGCGTCGAGCACGCCCTGCTCGACGTAGCGCGCGACTTCCTGCGCGCGGATCAGCACGCAGGAGAGCTCGGGGTCGTCGATCTCGGGGTAGTAGGAGCGATCGGGAATGCGCAGGTTGAAGCCCGCGGTGGCGAAGAGCTTCGCGGTCGTGTCCTGCAGGCTGCCCTTCGGGAGACCGAGCACGAGCTGACGTTTTCCATCCACGCGCTTCATCGCTTGTACACCTGATCGGGGTCGAACACCGGCTCCATCGTCGTCTTCCAGCCCTCGCCCTCGCGCAGGCGATAGAAGCAGCTGCGCCGGCCGGTGTGGCACGCCGCGCCGCCCTTCTGCTCGACCTGCAGCACGACGGCGTCGCCGTCGCAGTCGATGCGCAGCGACTTCAGCGTCTGCGTGTTGCCGCTCGAGTCGCCCTTGTGCCAGAGCTCGTTGCGAGAGGTGCTCCAGTACACGACCTCGCCGCGCGCGAGCGTCGCCTTGAACGACTCCTCGTTCATGTAGGCGACCATCAGGATCTCGCCGGAAGCGAAGTCTTGCGCGATCGCAGTGATTAGGCCGCCGCGCTTCGCGAAGTCAGGGAGATTTTCCGTAGACATGAGGCGCGAGAACTTACCCAGAGGCCAATTCCGCTGCCAGACGAGCGCGCAGGCCCGCGAGCTCGCCGAACGCCGGGCCGCGCCCATACGCGGCCTCGCGCGCGTCGCTCTTCACACGCGCGAGCACACCGCGCTGCGCCATCAGCTCGAGCGCGTTGCCGAACGTGACGGGGTTCCAGCCTTCTGGCCGCCGCACCTCGCCGAGTAGCTGCGCGCGCGAGTGATAGGTCTCGCTCGCTTTCTCGAGGGCCTTCGCGGTGAGGGGCTCCGTCACGTTCTCGAATGTGCAGAAGGCGACGTAATAAGCCTCGAGCACGCTGCGCGTCTGCTCCGCGAGGAACGTGAGCAGCGAGCGGCCGGTCTCGCTCACGCGCAGGGGGCCGCCTTCGCGCTCGACCACCGCGTCCTGCAGGAACGCGGCGAGGAACTCGCCGAACTGCTGCTGCTGAATCTCCGCGCGCGGCGCGAACCACTCGACGTCCAGCAGCTCGAGCCAGAACGAGACCTCCGCGCGCAGCTCCGCCTCGGTGACGGAGCTCTCGAGCAGCCGCCGCGCGATCAGGCTCGGCGCGGCGAGCGCGTGGTAGATGCCGTTGCGGTAGACGTCGAGCGCGCGGCGCTGCGATTCGTCGAAGTAGATCAGCTCGCCGCGCAGGTCGAGCTCGCGGCGGACCATGCCGAGCCGCAGCATGAAGTCGATCGAGTCGTTGAAGCCGTTCTCGACGTCGGCTTCGAGCGCGTCGGTGAGCGTCACGTTCTGCATGCGCAAGAGCGCGACGATCTGCGTCATGCGCGCCGCGAGCTGCCTGCGAAAGAGCCCGCGGTGCGGCTCGCCGAGCAGCGCGGCCGCAGCCACGTTCGTCGCGGTCGCCACCATGCCACAGTTGATGCGCTCGACCAGCTCGCGCCCGAGCCCCTCGACGATCGCGCGCCGCTCGGGCTCCACCTCGTCGCCGCGCTTCCACAGCTCGCCGCGGCCCGCGAGCACCTCCGCGAGCGAGACGGGCTCCGCGAAGTTCACGTGCACGCTGCCGAAGTTGCGCTTCAGCACGCTGCGCGCGCGCACGAGCCCGGCCATCGACTCCTGCTGCTTCGCGCCGCCCTCGAGCTCCGAGACCATCGCGCCCTCTTCGACGAGGCGTTCGTAAGAGATCGCGACGGGCACGAAGAAGAGATCGCGGCGCCCGCTGTCGACGAAGCCCTGCACGTTCCACGCGAGCATGCCCATGCGCGGCGCGAGCGTCTTGCCCGTGCGCGAGCGGCCGCCCTCGATGAAGAACTCTTGCGTGAAGCCCTCGCGCACGAGGTGCATCACGTAGGCGCGGAACACGGCCTTGTAGACGGGGTCGCTGAAATCGCGGCGCAGGAAGAACGCGCCGGCGCGGCGGAACAGGAAGCCGAACGGGCCGAAACCCATGTTCTCGCGCGCCGCGATGTGGGGCGGCACGACGTAGTTGTTATAGAAAAACCAGGAGAGGATCAGAAAGTCGAAGTACGAGCGGTGGCTCGGCACGAGCACCACCGGATGCCGACGCGCGTGATCGGCCACGCGCTCGAGCCCGCGCGTCTCGATGCGCGTGAAGAGGCGCCCGAAGATCCACGACACGAGCGCCGCGAGCGCCGCGATCACGGTGGAGGACATGTTCGCGGCGATCTCGGCGAAGGCGCGCTCCGCCTCCGCGCGCGCCGCCTCGCGCGAGCTGCCGCTCTGCGCGCGCGCCTCGATGGCTTCCTGCACGCCGGGGTCGGAGAGCACCGCTTCCTGCACCTTGTGCCGCGGCCTCAGCACCGGCCCCTCGGCCACGCGCTCCTCGGCGGAGACGAACTGCAGCATCTTGCGCCGCAGCCGCCGCACCTGCGCGTCGCGCGTGCCGCCCTCGTGGGCGAGGAACGACGCGACGTCGACCGGATCGCCCGTCTTGATCGAGAGCTCGCGGTACGTGAGCAGGAACGACGTGATCTTCGCGAGATCGCCGGGCCTCGCAGAGGCGCCGCGATAGAGGTTCAAGAAGCGCCGTTCCGCCCGCGGACCTTTGCTCCAGAAGAGCGCGAGCGGCACGACGTGCACGGGCTTGCCCTCGGCCGCGAGATCGGCGAGCTCGTCGATCAGCTCGAGCTCGCGGTGCGCCCGCTCGATCGCTTCCTGCGGGCTCCGCAAGAGCGCCGCGAGGCGCGCGGTGCGCAGGAACAGAAAGCTCGACTCGCCCGCCGCGACGACGCGCCGCAAGTCCTCCCGCCCGCGCTTCACCGGGTCGGCGCCGCGCCAACCGCGCAGCGCCCGTAACAGGAACGCGGGCACCGAGCGCCACCACGGGCGGTAGTACCAGTACGCGATGCCGTTGGCGTACGAGGAGAGGCGGAGTCCCTCGCGCGCGAACAGCGTGTTGAACAGGAAGTAGTCGAGGCGGCTCGCGTACCGCATCACGTACACGACCGCGCCCTTCGCCTCCGCATCGCGCAGCTTCGCGACCGTCTCGTCGTCGATGTCGAGATGAGCGAAGAAGCGCCGCGCGAACCAACGGAACAGGATCTGGAAGCGCGGCGTCATCGCCGTCGCGGGATCGAGCACGCTCGGATTCGCCGCGCGAACGCGGGGCAGCTCGGCGTTCGTCATGGCGCGAAGGGTTAGCCCCGGGCAAGAGCCCGCGCCGCAGCGCGCGTCACCAACGGCCGAGCGCACGATCACGCCGACGCTCACCGCGCTGTCAGGACGACCTCGAAGTCGGACGCTCCTGCGAAGCAGGTCGGCCGAGGCAGCAAGCGGAGCGCGCAGCGAGGCGGAGTCCGCGGAGCCGAGCGAAGTCAACAAGGAACGGCGCCGACGCGCCCTCGATGCGGGAGACGAGTCCCACCTCGGCGCGCGTCGGCGCGGGTTGATCGCGCCTCGCGCGATCAACCCGGCAGCATGATGTCCTTGATGCGCGCCGCGACTTCCTCGGCGCTCCACAGGCCGCCGTTGTCGGTCTTGTTCACGCCGGGCGCCGTCACCATGCGCATCTCCGCAATGCGTCCGCCGCCCACGAGGAACGTCTTGTCGGTGAGGTCGGCCGCGAGGTCGCTGGCGAGGAACACCACGAGCGGCGAGACGAGCTTCGGATTCATCTTCTCCTGCATCGACGGATCCTGGAAGCCCGCGAGGTCACCGGTCAGACGCGTGTGCGCGATCGGCGCGAGCGCGTAGGCGCGAATGCGGTTCTTCTTGCCCTCGATCGCGACGCAGCGCGTGAAGCCCCAAATGCCGGCCTTCGCGGCTCCGTAGTTCGACTGCCCGAAGTTGCCGTTCAGGCCGCTCGTCGACGAGGTGTTGATGATCACGCCGCCCTGCCCGCGCTCCTTCATGTGCGTGAAGGCGGGCCGCGTGACGCAGTACGTCCCCTTGAGGTGGACCTGGTTCACGATGTCCCACATGTCTTCCGTGGTGTTCGTGAGCGACTTGTCGCGCAGGATGCCCGCGTTGTTCACGCAGATGTCGAGCTTCCCGAACGCGTCGATGGCCGCCTTCACGATGCGCTCGCCGCCCTCGACCGTCGCGACGCTGTCGTACTGCGCCACCGCCTGGCCGCCAGCCGCCTTGATCTCCGCGACGACTTGATCCGCCATCGAGTGACCGCCGCTGCCGCTGCCGTCGCGCGCGCCGCCGAGATCGTTCACGACCACCTTCGCGCCCTCGCGCGCCATGGCGAGCGCATGCTCGCGACCGAGACCACCACCCGCGCCCGTCACGAGCGCGACCTTGCCATCGAGAAGACCCATCGAATTGACTCCAACGAGAGTTAGGGGTTGCGAAAGGCGAAGCACGCTAGCAGCGACGGGCACCCGAGTCGTCGTCGCGATGTGCCCCGCCGCTGCTGGGTGGCGCGGCGGCTGCGCGGGATGGCTCGCTGCGGGCCTGCCGGTCGAGGCCGCCCGCACGTCTGGCGTCGTGGCGCGACGGCCTCTACGCGGTGCCCGTGCGAGCGCTCTGGGAATCCTGAGCACCGCCGCTTCGGCGGCGCGGGAACGTCTTGTTACGTGCGCGCCCGTTTGCGTGAACGGCTGCGGGCTTGGCGCCGACTAGGTGTCACGGCGGCGCGCTTGGAACCCTCCGGGAGTCCGATGCGATCGTCGGTTGCGCTCGCGGTCCCCGCGAACCCCGCGACGCGCACTTCCGCCTTCGGGAAGCGAGCGACCAGCTCGAGCGTGCCGCCCAGCGCGCGGACGTAGGCGGCGAGGTTGCTGAGCAGTACGTCCTCGCGCTGCTCGAGCTGCGAGATCGCGCCCTGCGTCACTTCCATCAGCTCGGCGACCTCGCTTTGCGTCAGCCCCGACACCTCCTGCCGTAGCTCCGCGAGCCGCATTGCGCGCAAGCTCGCGCGCACGCGGTTGCGCACCCGCGCGCGCGCCGCCGCGCTCATGCGGTCGCGCAGTTCCTTGAACGGACGTGCCATCGCTTTCTCCTTTCAGATCAATCGTTCGCGCCGCAGCTGCGCGAGGTGCTCGTCGTAGAGCCGGTCCGCGACCGGCGTCAGCCGCTCGTAGAACCGCTCATCCCCCGTCTTGTCGCCCGCGATCAACAGAATGGCCGCGCGCCGCGGATCGAACGCGTAGAAGATCCGTATCGGCCGGCCACGGTGCTGCACGCGAAGCTCCCGCATGTGCGGATGCCTCGAGCCGCGATCCCGGAACTGAACGGAAACCCGAGCCGCGCTCCGCGGGCCGCCAGCAACTCGACCACGTGCGCCACGCTCTCCTGTTCCGCCTCGCTCAGCGCCTCCCACCACCGCCCGAACTCGTCCGTGTACTCAACCTGCACCACCACTCAGCCACCGCGGGACCGGGGCGAGCCGCAGATTAGCTTCGACTAATCCCTCGCCAATGTGAACCGCGGTTCACTTCACCCGTCCCACGCACCCCCGCACACCTCGCTGCGCCCTACATCTCAAAGCCACGACGCACGGGCGCCCCTCGAGCCCGCCCTCACCAACCGCCTTTCACGCGCCGCGCAGAAGGGATCGAAGCCCCGCCGCTCAGCCGAGGCAGCGCCCAAAACCGCCCCCTCATCTCCAAAACAACCCCCCATGCGAAGCCGCAAAGCGGCGAGCCCTCGATCCCTCGATCGAGCGCCCACCTCCGCCCCACACCACGCAAGGACGAGCGTGCGCGCGAAGCGCGAAGCGGCGGGGCCTCGATGGCCCCGCCGCTTCGCCCGTCTCCCAAGCCTCGATGCGCAGAGCCCGTCCCGGACCGCGTGAGCCGAGCCGCAGTGCAGGCAACCCAGCCCCGCACGAGATCTTCCCTCGCTCCCCCGCGCCAATAACAACTCCGCGCGGGCTACCCGAACAGCACCGTCCGCAGTCGCGCGAACCTCACGAACCCGAGCTGCTCATACAGCGCGATCGCCGCCGCATTCCCGTCCACCACCGCCAGCTGCACATGCTCCGCCCCCGCCGCGAACGCGCGCCGGCAGATCTCCGCCACGCCCACGCGCGCCAGCCCGCGCCGCCGGAACGACGGCCACGTGTACACGCCCTGAACGAGCCACCCCCGCGCACATTGCACATCCGCATACCCGACGAACCCGACGCGCCCGCGCTCCTCCGCCACCACGGCCTGCTTCACGCGCCCCGCCACCCAGCGCCGAAACCCGCCCGGATCCGACTCGGTCGGGTCCGGCCGATCCTCCTCCAACAAGCTCGCCCGCGAAGCCTCGATCAATGCGGGCAGATCCTCCGTCTCCGCACTCCGCACGATCACGTCGCGCGGCGCCTGCGGCAGCTTCGCGCCGGAAGCATCGAGCGCGAACGCGTGCTCGATGCGGTCCAGCAGAATCTGGCGCCCGTGATTCTCGAGCCACTCATAGAGCGGCGTCACCACCTGCTCGGTGCTCTTCACCAGCCCGTTCGCCACCGCCCCGAGATGCGGGAAGAACGCCGCGAGCGCCGCGGGCTCCGCGGTCGCATCCAGCACGAGCGACGGATGCACGCTCGCGACCCCGATCAGCGCCTCGTCACGAAACGCCCCTAACAGCTCGCTGCGCGCGCCCCCCGGCGTTTGCTCGGTCATGCGCAGCGCGAGATCGATCAGGTAGAGATTCAAGCGCGCGGCGCGCTCGAGGCGCGCAAGTACCTCGGGCTGATCGCGCGCAGTCAGCGGGCGCACGCGCACCCGACTCATCGCTACTCGATCACGGCCAGAACGGCGCCCTCTTCGACGTTCTGCCCTTCGCGCACGCGCAGCTCTACGAGCCGCCCGCTGCACGGCGCCTCGACCGGAATCTCCATCTTCATCGACTCGAGAATCAGGATCACGTCCTCGGGCGCGAGCAAGTCGCCGACCTTCTTCTCGACCTTCCACACATTCCCGGTCACCTGCGCTTCCACCTGCGTCGGCATCTCGCCCTCATCTCGTTGATTCGCGGCGCACGTTAACCACGCCGCAAGCGAAGCGCGCAGCGAGGCGAAGCCGAGCGAAGCACAACAAGTAGTCGACGCGCTCGATTGCCTCCTTATCTTCCGCCGACTTTTCGCCGGGAGCTGCGACTTCATGCTCGAAACGCTGACGCAAGGCTTCAAGAGCGCGCGCGAGCGCCTGGCCGGCGTGCGCGAGCTGTCGGACGCGAACGTCGACGAAGCGCTGCAAGCGGTGCGCGCGTCGCTGCTCGAGGCCGACGTCGACTTCGCAGTCGTGAAGGACTTCCTGGCGCGCGTGAAGACGCGCTGTGTCGGTGAGAAGGTCGAGACGCGGGTGAAGACCGCGGACGGGCGCGTGCTGAACGTGACGCCGGGACAGCACTTCATCGCCGCGTGCGAGCAAGAGCTCGTCGCACTGATGGGCCCGGTGGACCCGACCCTGGCGCGCGATGCGAGCGGCACGACTTCGATCCTGCTGCTCGGTCTGCAGGGCGTGGGCAAGACCACGGTCGCGGCGAAGATCGCGCGGCATCTCGCGAAGCAGGGCAAGAAGCCGCTGCTCGTCGCGGCCGACGTGTACCGGCCCGCGGCTGCGGAGCAGCTCGCGCAGCTCGGCGCCGCGATCGGCGTGCCGGTGCATCGCGTCGAGGGCAGCACCGATGCGGTCGCGATCTGCCGCGCGGCGCACGAGCGCGCGCGCGCCGAGGGCCGCGGCGCGATCGTCTACGACACCGCGGGCCGCCTCGCGATCGACGACGAGCTGATGCGCGAGCTCGAAGCCATCGACGCCGCCGTCGCGCCTGCGAATCGCATCCTCGTGTGCGACGCGCTGATGGGCCGCGATGCGGTGAACGTGGCCGAGGCGTTCGCGGCGCGGCTCGCGCTCGACGGCCTCGTGCTCACGAAGCTCGACGGCGACGCGCGCGGCGGCGCGGCGCTCGCGGTGAAGGCGAAGACCGGCGTCCCGATCAAGCTCTTGGGGACCGGCGAGACCACCGATCGCCTCGAAGAGTTCCGGCCCGAAGGCCTCGCCTCGCGCATCCTCGGCATGGGCGACGTCGTCGGACTTGTTAAGGACTTCGAGGAGGTCGTCGACGCGAAGCAGGCCGAAGCCGACGCAGCGCGCATGCTGAAGGGCCAGTTCGGCATGGACGACCTGCTCGCCCAGCTGCGCATGATCCAGAAGATGGGCCCGCTGAAGGACGTGCTCGGCAAGCTCCCGATGTTCGGCGAGCTCGCGGATCAGGTGGACGAGCGCGAGCTCGTGAAGACGCAGGCGATGATCCAGTCGATGACGCGCGCCGAGCGCGCGAAGCCGGAGCTGATCGACGACAGCCGCGCGCGCCGCATCGCGAAGGGCTCGGGCCGCGAGAAGCACGAAGTCAGCGAGCTCGTGAAGCGCTTCCGCCAGATGCGCGAGATGATGGGCATGCTCGGCGGCGCGATGGGCGGCGCCGGCGGCGGCCTGCTCTCGAAGATTCCGGGCCTCGGCAAGCTCGCCGGCGGCGGGATGCCGGGCTTGCCGGGGATGGGCGGCATGCCGGCGGGCTTCGACCCGATGGCGATGATGGGCGCCATGGGAAATCGCCAGATGCGCCGGCAGGCGAAGGCGATGGACAAGTCGGCGGCAAAGAAGAAGCGCAAGCAGGAAAAGCTGGCGCGGAAGAAAGGCCGCAGGTGAGCGCAATCACCCCGCGACCGAGTAATGAGGCCGGGGTTTGCGTCCGATAGAGATGGGATCGCGCAGCCGTGGGTGGGGGGACATGCGCAATCGCTGGATCGCAGCAGCACTGGGACTCGTGTTCGCACTCGTCAGTGCGAGCGCGGTCGCAGCGCCTGAAGACTTCCCGAAGCCGGCGAAGCTGGTGCCGCGCGTCGAGTTCTGGAAGCGCGTGTACACCGAGGTGGGCACGGACGGCGGCTTCCTCCACGACCCTGACGACCTCACGCTCGTGTACGAGCGCATCTCGCTGCCGAACGGGCAATGGGACAAGGCGGGCTACAAGCACGTCGAGGCGCGCAAGAAGCACGTCGCGCACGTGCTGAGCACGCTCGCGAACGGAAAGCGCGGCGGACTTTCCGAGGACGAGCAGCGCATCCTCGCGCTGTTCGAAACGCCGGTGTCGACGCGCAAGCTCAAGGATGCGGCCGCCAAGGTGCGCTTCCAGCTCGGCCAGTCGGACAAGTTCCGCGCCGGCCTCGCGCGCCAGGGCCGCTGGGACGGACACATCCGCCAGGTTCTCGCGGAGCGCGGCCTCCCGACCGAGCTCGGCGCCCTGCCCCACGTCGAGTCCTCGTTCAATCCCGCGGCGCGCTCATCCGTCGGCGCGTCGGGCATCTGGCAGTTCATGCCCTCGACCGGCCGCCTCTACATGCGCGTCGACTCCGCGGTCGACGAGCGCAACGACCCGTTCATGGCGACGGTCGCCGCCGCGCGCCTCCTCAAGTCCAACTACGAGGCGATCGGCTCCTGGCCGCTCGCGATCACGGGCTACAACCACGGCCTCGGCGGCACGTCGCGCGCGGCGCGGCAGCTCGGCACGAAGGACATCGCGGTCATCATCGACCGCTACCAGAGCCGCTCGTTCGGCTTCGCGTCGAAGAATTTCTACGCGTCGTTCGTGGCCGCGATGGAGATCGACCGCGAGCCGGAGAAGTACTTCGGCGCGGTGCGGCGCGATCCGCCCG
Source organism: Deltaproteobacteria bacterium (assembly GCA_016875395.1). Taxonomy (NCBI): domain Bacteria; kingdom Pseudomonadati; phylum Myxococcota; class Myxococcia; species Deltaproteobacteria bacterium. The sequence goes on from VGRF01000018.1 coordinate 50,267, forward strand.
AAGATCCCGAGCGCGTGATCCTCGACGCGTACTACCGGCCGTCGACGCTCGCCCAGGCGTTCGGCGTGAGCATGGCTGCGCTGCGCGAAGTGAACCCCGCCGTGAGCGAGTCGGTGTGGTCCGGCCGCCGCCACCTGCCGCGCGGCTACGAGCTGCGCGTGCCGCGCGATCCGATGCGCGCGTCGCCGAAGGTGGTGCTCGCGAGCATCGGCGGCGGAGAGCGCATCCACGCCCAGGTCGCGGACTCGAGCGGCACGCACAAAGTGCGGCGCGGCGAGACGCTCGCCGGCATTGCCAAGAAGTACGGCGTGTCGACGAAGGCGCTGCAGCGCGCGAACGGGCTGCGCAGCGCAAACCTGATCCGCGTCGGACAGCGCCTCAAGATCCCGGGCTACGCGCCGCCGCATCCGCAGGAAGCGGCGCCCCCGAGCGCGACGACGGCGAGCGCCGCGGTGGAGCCGTCGCCCACGCAGGGTGTCTACCGCGTGAAGCGTGGCGACACGCTCGCCTCGATCGCGCGCCGCTTCGGCGTCTCCGCGCGCGATCTCGCCACCGTGAACCACATCCGCAACGCGAACGAGATTCACCCCGGCCAGGTCATCGAGCTGCCGGGCGGCTCCCTGACCGCTCGGCCCGGCGATCGCTCGCACGCGGGCGTCTACAGCGTGCGCCGCGGCGACACGCTCGACTCGATCGCAAAGAAGTTCGACGTGGACGTGAAGGCGCTGCTCGCCCTCAACGAGATCCGTAACAAGAACGTGATCCGCGTCGGGCAGACGATCTACGTGCCGGGACCGCCCGAGCCGCCGGCGACGGAAGCACCTGCGGAAGCGGTCGCTCCGGCGCCCGTCACGGAAGCCGCCGCAGCCGCCCCCGAGCTCGCGCCCACGTCCTACGTCGTGCGCCGCGGCGACACGCTCGAGAAAATCGCGTCGCGCACGGGCGTGGCGGCCAGTGAGCTGATCGCGCTCAACGGCATCCGCAACAGGAACCTGATCGCGGTGGGTCAGACGCTCGTGCTGAGCGCGCCTCCCGCACCCGCCGCGCAGCCCGAAGCGCCGGTCGCCGAGGAGCCCGCGGCGATTCCGCCGGCAACGCCGAGCGGGAGGTAGCCGCGGCGGCGCGGCTCCGTGCCGGGCCCCACGCGCTCGCTCAATCCGCTTGAACGATCGTCTCGTCGGGGAGCCGAATTGCGGTCAGCAAGCCGCCGTAGATCGCGCCGGTGTCGATCCCGATCGAGAACGGCTCGTTCCAGCGCACGCTGAAGTCCGCGCGCGGCGTGTGGCCGTAGACGACCGTCACTCCGAGGTTGTGCGGCAGGTCCGCGGTCGTGCGGTTCCACAACAAGTCCTCGGGGCGCGAGACGCGGAGCGCGTAGGCGGGGTCGGCGGACTGGAGGCCGCGCTCGCCGAGGCCGGCATGCACGAACAAGTAGTCGCCCTCCGCGTGCGAGAGCACGAGCTGCTCGTAAAACGCCTCGTGCGCGGGCGGCAGCTCGAACGTCTCGGGATCGGAGTCGCAGCGGCCGAAGTAGCCGTAGCTCGCGAGCGTGCGGTCGCCGCCGTTCATCAGGAACGCGTCGCCGCCGAAGTACGCCGCGCCGCGCCAGCCGAGGAAGTCGAGGAACATCGACTCGTGGTTGCCCATCAGGAACTTGCACTCGAAATGGCGCGAAAGCTCGATCAGCCGCGCCACCACGGCCGCGGACTCGTGGCCGCGGTCGATGTAGTCGCCGAGGAAGACGAGGCGGTCCCCGCTCGCGAGGGCGAGCTTCGCGAGCAGCGCATCGAGCTTGCGCAGATCGCCGTGGATGTCTCCGACCGCGTAGAGCATTCGCGCCTCTTCGGTCAGCCGGCGGTGGCGCCTGACGGGGCGCTGGCCGGGCGCCTCGCGGCGAGCTGACCGCAGGCGGCGTCGATGTCGGCGCCGCGACTGCGCCGGAGCGTCACCGTGATGCCCGCACGCGACAGCACGCCCATGAAGCGATCCGCGACGTCGTCGTCGGGCGCGCGGTAGGGCGAGCCTGCGTGCGGATTCACCGGGATGAGGTTCACCTTCGCCGGCACGTCCCGTAACAGCTCCACGAGCCGCCGCGCATCGTCGAGCGAGTCGTTCACGCCCGCGAGCAGCGTGTACTCGAAGAAGATCGGGTGGCGGCGCGAGAGCCTCGGAATGCTGCGCAGCGCGCCGAACAGCTCCGCGAGCGGAAAGCGCTTGTTGATGGGCACGAGCTCGTCGCGCTGCGCATCGGTCGGCGCGTGCAGCGAGACGGCGAGGTTCACCGGCACTTGCTCCAGCAAGTCGGCGATGCGCGGCACCACGCCCGCGGTCGACACCGTCACGCGCCGCGGCGCCATCGCGAAGCCTTTCGGGTGAATCAGCGTCTTCACCGCCTCCACCACGTTCTTGAGATTGAGCAGCGGCTCGCCCATGCCCATGAACACGATGTTCGTGATGCGGCGCCCTTCGGGCAGCAGCGCGCCCATGCGCACGACCTGCTCGACGATTTCCGCCACACCGAGATTGCGATCGAGCCCGAGCGTGCCGGTGGCGCAAAAGGAGCACGCGAGGGGGCAGCCGACCTGCGTCGACACGCACAGCGTGGTGCGCTCCTCCTCGGGGATCAGCACCGCCTCGAGCACGGCGCCATCGCGCGCGACGAGCGCGGCCTTGATCGTGCCGTCCACCGAGAACTGCGGATCGCGCACCTCGAGCGCGCGCGTTTCATAGTCACTCGCAAGCCGCTCGCGCAGCTCGGCGGGCAAATCCGTCATCAGCGCCGGATCGTCGACGCCGCGCGCATACAGCCACTGCACGACTTGATCCGCGCGATACGGCGAGATGCCCTCGCTCTTGAAGCGCGCGCGCAGCGCGTCGGGCGAGAAGTCGCGCAGCTGCGGGCGCGCCGGCTTCACGACGCGCGCCTTCGGTACGTGAAGAAGTGCAGCGGTCGCCCTTCCTCGCGCCACATCGCCTCGTACGCCGTCACGGGCCGCCCCGCGATCTCCGGCAGCCAGCGCGCGGGGAGCGCGTTCTCGAGCAGCGCCTCGGCTCCTAACACCTCGTCGATGTGCTGCGCGTACGGCACGTCGTCCGTCGCGACGTGCAGGATCCCGCCCGGCACGAGCCGCTTCGCGAGCTGCCGCACGAGGGGCGTCTGGATCAGCCGGCGCCGGTGATGCCGCGCCTTCGGCCACGGATCGGAGAAGTTGATCCAGAACGTCGCGACGCTCGCGTCGCCCACGACTTCCTGCAGCACGTCCTCGCCGCGCGCACACACGAGGCGAATGTTCGGATCGCCCGCCTTCGCGATCCGCCGCGCCATCTTCAGCACGCGCTTCCACGACAGCTCGATGCCGACGTGCGGCGTCGCGAGATCGTTCGCAGCGAGCTGCCGCAGGAACTCGCCGCGCCCGAACCCGATCTCGACCACGAGCGGCGCCAACGGCTCGCGAAGCTCGGGCGCAAACAAAGCGCCCCACCCCTTCGCGCGCACGTCGTCGATCGTGACGCGCCGGTCGGGGCCGGGGATGTCGTGCTTGAGCGTGCGAGACATCGCTAGGCGCCCTCGGCGACGACCGCTCGCAGCGATCGGGCGACGCCCGGGAACTCTCGCAGGATTCGGCTGTCCGTCGTGATCAAGCTGAAGCCCAGCTCGCGGGCGAGAACGACGAACTCGCAGTCGTATGCGGAGCACGTCGAGGAAGAAATCGCCTCGAGCACCTCGGCCGAGCCGACGACGTACTCGCGGCCTCGCACGACGCCCGCCGCCCGCTCCGCGATCCGCGTCGCGGTCGGCAGATCGACGCTGCTGCGGCGCAGAAAGCCGGCGAGCACGCTCCGGAACTCCGAGCGCCAGAGCAGCGGCACGCACCAATCCGGGTCGATCTCGTACAGCTGCTCCGCGGCGCGCGTGAAGGGCCCCGGCAGCAGCAGGTACGCGAGAACGTTCGTGTCGACGACGATCACGGCCGTCCGCGTCCCTTCAGCTTCGCGAGCTGCCGTTCGCTCAGCTTCCCATTCACGCGTGCACGCAGCTCGCGAATCTCAGCCAGCATCATCTCCGGATCCACCTGCCTCACACCAGTTGCCTCGCGTAGGCACTCGATGGCTTCGCGGTTGAGGCTCATCCGATGGCGACGTGCACGGGCCTTGAGCCTTCGATGCACGTCGGGCGGCACGTTCTTCAGGGTCAGGCTGGGCATGGACGCTCCCGGTTGCAAAACGGAACCGTAGCGGTGCCGCTCCGAGCGCGTTACGGCATCGACTTCAGCCTGCGGCGAGGCGAGCGAAGTCAAGGAGCGCGCCGCTCGCCGCTGGGTGGCGCGCGATCGTCGCGAAGGAAGGAGCGGACCGCCTCGAAGCTCCTAACAACACGCCGCGTGCGAGCGAATCAACCGCGGCTTCGAGAGCGCTTGTGGTTGAGGTAGTCCACCGTGAGAAACGAGCCGAGCGCCGTCGGCGACGTGAAGAACGCGCGCCCGCGATTGATCTCGGTCATGCGCTCGACGAACCCCACGAGCTCCGGCGAATCGTCGAGCATGAACGTGTTGATCGTGACGCCGCGCCCCGTCACGCGGCGCACCGTCTTCAGCGTCTCCGCCACCGCGTGCGGCGAGACGCCGCCGAAACCCATGGGCCACTCCACGTGCAGCTCCTTGCCGCGGAAGTAGGCCGTGGGCTGGCCGTCCGTGATCACGAGGATCTGCGGGCTCGGACTCGGGTTCTCGAGGATCAGCTGCTCGGCGCGCATCAGACCTTCTTGCAGGTTCGTGAACGGGTCGCCCATGTCCCACGTCGCGTACGGCAGCTTCTGGATCGGGAGATCCTTCGCGCGCGTCGAGAAGCCCACCACGAAGAACTTGTCGCGCGGGTAGCGCGTGCGAATCAGGTGATCGAGCGCCATCGCGACCCGCTTCGCGGCGGGGAAACGGCCCGCCCACGACATCGACCAGCTCATGTCCAGTAACAACACCGTGGTCGTCTGCGTCGAGTAGTCGCACTCGTTCACTTCGAGGTCGTCGAGCGTGAGCGGAATCGCTCCGCCGCTCAGCGGGCGCGACTCCATCGCCGCGCGCTTCACGCCGTTCAGCAGCGTGCGCACCACGTGCAGGTTCAGCGCGTCGCCGAACTCCCAGCCGCGCGTCTCGTCGGGGCGGATCGTCGCGACGCCGTGCGCCACGGTGTCGTGGCTGCCGGGGCGCCCCTTGCGCAGCTGGCTGTAGACCGCGGCGAGCGCCTGCGCGCCGATCCGGCGAATCGCGCGCGGCGTCAGCTCCGCGCCGTCCTTGCCGTCGCGCAGGAAACCCGCGTCGCGCAGTTTCTGATCGAGGTCGCGCAGGATGATCAGGCTGCGCGCGCCCTCTTCCGAGAGCAGCTCGCGCAGCTGCTCGGGCGTGAGGCGCTCGAAGTTGCCGCTGCGCAGTTCCTGCGCGAGCTGCTGCAGGGCTTGCAGGCGCTCGCGGATCTCCTGCGCCTTCTCGTAGTCCGCGCCCTCCTTGCCGCGGAAGCGCTGCGCGTTGTCGCGCATGAAGTCCTCGAGCTCGCGCAGGCGATCCGCCTCTTCGAGCAGCGCGCGGAACTCCTCGCCCGCTTCTTCGTCGAGAAACTCGTGGTCGCGAAACGCCTCGATCTTGTCGGCGAGCGAGGTGCGCTCGCGGTGGCGCTTCTCGAGGAACTCGTTCAGCGCGCGCGACTCCTGCCCGTGCTGCGCTCGCTGGGCGCTCTCTTCGCGATTCAAGATGTCGTCGAGCTTCTGCGCGATCTCGTCCGTCGCGTGATCGAGGTTGTATTGCTGCAGCAGCTTCTGCGCCTCGCGCCGCAGCTCCTGGATGAGCTCCTCGGTGCCCATCACGCGGAAGTCCATGCCCGCCATCTCGAACCCGCCGCGGCGCATCATCTCGAGCGCCTCCTCCGGCGAGAGGCCCTCCATCATCAGGTCGGAGAGCGCGTCGAGCGCGCGGCGCACGTCGAGCGAGAACTCGCTCTGCGTGCCGTCCCAAGCGCTGTAGCGCCAGGCTTTCACTTCTTGCTTCCGCCGGTGCCGGCGCCGCCGTAGCGGGCGCCACCCTCCGTCTCCGACTTGTTGAGGCGGTTCGCGAGGTGCAGCCCTTCGAGAATGAACTCGATCGCGCTCGCGAGATGCTCCGGCTTGTCGCCTCCGGCGAGCAGCGCCGCCGCCTCGCGCAGGCCCTTGATCTCTTCGAGGCCGTCGAGGTAGCCGCCCGCCGGCATGTCGGCAGCGACCTCGACCTTCCAGCCTTGGTTGAACGACTCGACCACCGAGGCCACGCCTTCACCGGGCACGAGCGCGTCGAACACCAGGCGCACGGCGCGCTGCGCGATGCCGCGCACGATCTCCGTCTCGCTGCGTTCCTCGCCGGCGTACTCGAGCTCGAGCTTGCCCGCGGTCGATTGCACGATCGACTCGAGATCCGTGATGCGCGGCACCGCGAGCTGCTCGCCGAGCTTCAGCGCGCGCCGCAGCGCGTTCGCCACGAGCGTCTCGTAGTTCGCGATCGACATGCGAACCGAGACGCCACTCGCTTGGTTCACGTCTGGGCTCGAGCGCGCCTGCAGCGTCATCTCGCCCACGATCGCTTCGATGAACGCGGGCACGTGCACCTTCACTCCCGGCGCTTGCGGCAGCTTCGCCTCCTGGCGCACGACCGCGAGCTCGAGCTCGCGCGTCGGCGGGTAGTGCGTGCGCACCTGCGCGGCGTAGCGGTCCTTCAGCGGGGTGATGATGCGGCCGCGGCTCGTGTAGTCCTCGGGGTTCGCGCTCGCGACCACGAGCACGTCGAGCGGCAGGCGCACCGCGTAGCCCTTCACCTGCACGTCGCGCTCTTGCATCACGTTGAACAGGCCCACCTGCACCTTCTCCGTGAGATCGGGCAGCTCGTTGATGCAGAAGATTCCGCGGTTCGTGCGCGGCAGGAGCCCGAAGTGGATCGTGAGCTCGTCCCCTAATGATCGGCCTTGGGCGACCTTGATCGGATCGACGTCGCCGATCAGGTCCGCGATCGAGACGTCCGGCGTCGCGAGCTTCTCCGCGTAGCGCGCGTCGCGCGCGACCCACGCGATCGGCGTCGCGTCGCCCTTCTCCGCGACCAGCTGGCGCGCGTACGCGGACACGGGCGCGAAGGGGTCGTCGTTGATCTCGCTGCCGGCGACGACGGGCAGCCACTCGTCGAGCAGGTTCACGAAGGCGCGGATCATGCGGCTCTTCGCCTGCCCGCGTTCACCGAGAAAGATCAGATCGTGGCCGCACAAGAGCGCGTTCTCGACCGCGGGGACGACGCTGTCCTCGTAGCCGAGGATGCCGGGGAAGAGCTCCTCGCCCTTGCGCAGCTTTCCTAACAAGTTCGCGCGGATCTCTTCGCGCAGCGTGCGCGGGGCGTAGCCCGCCTTCTTCAGCTCTCCGAGCGTGCGGGGGGAAGGCGCGGCGGGCGATGCGGGCATGCGGGCTCCTCGGCGCTCGCGCCGAGGGATACCACGCGCGTCCGGGATCGCGCTCAGCGCAAGCGGTCGTCCGCCCTCTTTTCGCGCGCCTTCGTGAGCAGCCGAATGCGGTGCTGGATGATCTCGAGCTTGCCGTTGTCGTCGACCTTGAGGTCCTCGCTCAGCTTCACCTTCGCGATCAGCGCGCGCGTCGCGGCGGAGCGCTCAGCGCTCGCGGGGTGGCTCGAGAAGAACGTAGGTACCCGAGTCTGCCCGGAGGCGGACATCACGTCGAAGAAGTTCGCGATGCCGTCGGGGTGGTAGCCCGCGCGCGGCACGACCTCGACGGCGAACGCGTCGGCCTCTTCCTCCGCCTCGCGCTTGAAGGTGTTCATGATGCCAAGCGCGCCAAAACCGGTGGCGGCGTCCGTGATCGCGGGATGAACGCCGCCGATCATGCCGCCGATGACCGCCGCGTTGCGAAGCAGGCCGGCGTTCTGTGCGCGCGCCATGTTGTCGGCGACGTGGCGCTTCACGACGTGCCCGACTTCGTGCCCGAGCACGCCCGCGAGCTCGCTCACGTTGCGCGTTAGCGTGATCAGGCCGGTGTGGACGAAAATTTGCCCGCCGAACGTCGCGGACGCGTTCAGCGAGTCGTCCTCGAGCACGGTGAACGTGTACTCGAACGGCTGCGGCCCCGCGGCCTGCACGAGCCGCTGCCCGATGTCCTCGACGTAAGTCACGACCACGTCGTCGTAGAGCACTTTGGCGTGGCGCCGGATTTCCTGGGCCGCCTGGCGCCCGAGCTCTTCCTCGTCGCTGACGGTGGGCGCCGAACACGCGGCGAGCGCAGCTCCGATCGTCAGGGCGAGAACGCGCTTCACGAGATCAGTCCGTTGAGTTGCCACTGGATTCTCCTTGCGTGCGAAGGCTTTCGGTGACGTGCCGAAGGATCGAGAGCACCGAGTCGTCGAACGACCGGTTGTCCACGATCGGGAGATCCTGCGCCTCGGCGAGCTCGAGGATGTGGTCCTGGATGCGCAGAATCGAGCCGAGATTCTCGAGATAGCGATGCGGCGCGCGCTGCTTCGCTTCGCTGGCGCGCGCGGCAAAGCGGCTGCGGAAAGCGTCGGGCTCGAGCGTCGAGACCGCGAGGAAGATCACGTGCGCGTCGGCGGCGTGGCGCGCGGGGTCGACGAGGCCGGGCAGGATCGAGACGCCTTCCATGATCATGCTCGTGTTCTCTTCGATCGCGCGCCCGATCATCGCGCGCACGCCCACCGTCACCGCGGTCGCCTGCGCGCGGAAGCCTGCGATCACCGCGTCGTCGCCGGCGTGGTGCTCGGGCAGGTTCACGTGCGCGTCGTAGGACGAGGCGTGGATCTCGGGCATGAGCTCCTTCGAGAGCATGATGCGCATGACCTGGCGAATGGCGTCGGTCGAGTAAACCCGCGTGATGCCGAGTCGTGTCGCGACGGCCTGCGCGAGCGCGCTTTTTCCCACACCCGCAGCGCCGCCGAGCAGCAGGATGAGCGGCTTGCCCGTCTCCTGGAACGCCCGCCACGCGCGGTAGCGCTGCCCGACGCGCGTGCCGAGCTTCGCGCCGAGCGTCTCCTGCGCGATGCGGCGCAGCTCTTCGCGCGAGATCTCGCGCACGCGCCGCGCGAGCAGCGAGGTCTCGATGTCGCGCGCGACGGCGAAGGCATCGTCGGGATCGATCGCCGCGGCGAGCAGCGACTGCGCGAGGATGCCCTTCGAGAACGGCATGGTCTCGTCGTCGCTCGCGCGGTCATCGCGCACTTGGATCGCGGGCGGCACGCCGTGGCTTACCGGCGGATTCTCGAGCGACGGCCCGAGCAGCTCACTCACGATCGCCGCCAGCTCGTCGCGGCCGACGAGCTCCCGCCCGCGAATCTTGTCGCGCACCGCAGTCGCGGTGCGGAAGGCCTCGTCGAAGGTCGCGCCGCGCGAGAGCAGCGAGTGAACCATGATCCCGCGCATGAACGGGCGGCGCCCCGTCGCATCCTCGACGAGCGGCATGTCGGAAGCGCGGCCGGGCGTGCTCATTTTTCGAAGCTACCCGAGGGCACCTGGGGCAGCGAGCAAGCGCGCTCGCCTCGGGCGTGCAGTCGCGGTTCGCAACTCGAACGCTAGAGCTGCGAAGTTGCAGGGCAAAACGTTGACTCGGAGTCGCTCCGCGGTAGCTTGCGCGATCGGGGATGAGGGGAGCGATCTGACTTCGAGGGCGTCTCGTCTCGATTTCTCTCGCCGACCGCGATTCTGCCGCGCACGCGCACGCTGCCGCCGCGACTGATTAGGGATTCGTTGGGCTCGCCTCCTCCCGACTGGCGAACGCGCGCAGCCCGCGCGTGCTCGGAGGGGACATGCGCACGATCGCGGTAGTCAACCAGAAGGGCGGCTGCGGCAAGACCACCACCGCGGTGAACCTCGCCGGCGCCCTCGCGGAGCAAGGCGCGCGCGTGCTCGTGGTCGACATGGACCCGCAGGCGCACGCGACGCTCGCGCTGGGCATCGACCCGGACACGCTCGACGAGAACCTCTACGAGATTCTGATCGCGCCGCTCGGCTCGCCCGACGCGCAGCGCCTCCCCAAGGTCATCCGCGCTCATTCGGAGACGCTGCACGTCGCACCGTCCGGCATCGTGCTCTCGGCGCTCGAGCAGAAGCTCACCGCCGAGCGCGCGGAGGGGCGCACGGAGCGCCTCGCGGGCGCGCTCGCGAACGTCGCGAGCGCCTACGACTTCGCGCTGATCGACTGCCCGCCGAACGTCGGCGTCCTCACCTTCAACGCGCTGCGGGCCGCAAGCGAAGTGATCGTGCCGCTCGAGACCAGCGAGTTCGCCGTGCACGGCGTTCAGAAGCTGCTCGAGACGATCGCGCTGCTCGCGGAGCGCGTCGGCCACAAGCTCACGATTCGCGTGCTGCCCACGCTCTACGACGGCCGCACGCGCTACGCGCGAGAGACGCTCGGCGAGATCCGCGCGCTGTTCCCCGAGCTCTGCTTCGACACCGTGATCCGCGCGAACGTGAAGCTGCGCGAAGCGGCGCGCAGCGGGAAGCCGATCCAAAGCACCGCGCCGCACGCCGCCGGCGCTGCCGACTACGCCGCGCTTGCGCTCGAGGTCTCGCTCGCGGGCGCCGGCGACGTCCCGATAGCGGCCTCCGACCGCGCGCTGCGGGAGGTCACGGTCTCGTTCCGCGACGCCGCCGCCACTGACGTTCGGATCGCCGGCGACTTCAATGGCTGGGTCCCCGACAAGAACGTCCGCTCGCGCGTCGAGGTCGCCGGGGAGGAGCGCGTGTGGACGAAGGTCCTCGCGGTTCCTCCGGGGACCTACCGCTACCGCTACCTCGTCGACGGGTAGTGGCGCGACGACGCCGCTGCGCCCGCCAAGGCGCCCGGGACCCGCCAGTCGGTGCTGGTCGTCCGCTAGCGCGGGCCTGCGCCCTCCCCCTGGGACTTTTCCTTCGGCCCAAACCCGAACGCGAGTGACTTTTTTTGTCACCTCGTCACCTGTGGCGTCCACAACACGCTTTGGGGTGAATCGCACCTTTGGGGAGCCGGAAGGGGAAGCTGGCATGGCGGAGTCGAGCCGGGCGGGAGCTGGGGCGGCCGGACAGTTAGGCGAGAGCGACGAACAGTTAGTGGAGCGCGTCCGCAGCGGGGACCGCGAGGCGTTCGAGGCGCTCTACCGGCGTTTCTTCCCGCGCATCTACCGCTTCGTCTCGAAGCGCATGGGCGCGCGCTTCGACGTCGAAGAGACCGTGCAGGAGATCTTCATCGCGGCATTCTCGTCGCTCGACGCGTACAGCGGCGAGGCGCCGTTCGGCGCTTGGGTGTACGGACTCGCGCGCCGCACCGTCGCGAACCGGTTCAAGCGCCGACGCGCGGACACCGTCCCGTGGAACGACACCGATGTCGCGCTCTCGGATGCCGTCGCGGAAGTGCGCGGCGACGCGAGCGGCGACGACCCGCACGCGGCCTACGAGCGCAGCGAGCGCCTCGCGCAGCTCGAGGACGCCGCGCGCCGGTTATCTCCGTCGCAGTGGGAGTACTTCCGCCTGCACCACCTCGAGGACATGCCGATCGAGGACATCGCGCGCCAAGCGCAGTGCAGCCGCGACGCCGTCAAGTCTCACCTGTATCGCGCGCGCAAGATGTTATTGGCGCGCTAGCCAGCGCAAGCGAAGTCGCGCGGGCCCTCTGCACGCGGTGAACGCGCGCTGCGCGCGGGCTAGGTTGGCCGCGTGAGCGACTCGCACCCGGCAGGCTCAGGACTGAAGCCGAGAGCCGCCTGGCTTTCTCCTCCGCGTGACGCCGGCGCCTTCGCGGAGCATCGCTTCGAGTGCACGAGCGATGGCGACTGCGTGAGCGGGCGCCTGTGGCTACCGCGCGGCGCCGCCCGCGATCGCCTCGTGCTCGCGCTGCACCCGCTGGGCTCGAGCGCGCGCGATGCCGCCGTCGCGACCGCCGGAGCCCGCTGCGCGGCGGCCGGGATCGCGCTCGCCGCAATCGACCTGCCGCTTCACGGCGATCGCCACAACGCGAAGCTCTCGAAGCGCGCGGTCGCTGCGGCGAGCGGCGCCGAGACGGCGCCCGACGCGCTGCTCTGGCGCGGACTCCTCGCGCAGGCCGTGCGCGACCTGTCGCGCGCGCTCGACGCGCTTCGCGGCAGCGCGCCCTCGCGCGTCGCGACCGTCGCGTTCGCGGGAACGCTGCCGATCGGCCTCGCGCACCGCGCGGCCGACGCACGCATCGAGCGGCTCGTCGCGATCGCGCGACCCGCGAGCGCGCCGCTCGCCGAGAAATCCGTCGCGTGGGTCGAGCGGCTGGACGATCTCTTGCCTGCGCTCGATCCGTGGTGACTCCGCGCGTGCCTGCTAACGCATCGCCCCGCCCCAACGAGGTTCTTCGATGAAATCGCTTCGCGTTTCCGTGCTGTTCGCGCTGACCGTGCTCGCACTCGTCGCCTGCAACGGCGCTTCGTCAGGAAAGGCCGCGGATGCGTCGGGCGCACCCGTCGCGCGCGTCGCCGGCGAGACCATCTCCGAGGGCGAGCTCGACGCGTGGATCAAGGACGAGCTGTGGCGCAGCCAAACCGAAGACGGCAACGCCTCGAAGGTGTACGCCCTGCGCGCACGCGGGCTCGAGCGCATGATCGATCAGCGGCTGCTCGACGCAGAGGCCGGCAAGCGCGGCGTCGATGCCGACACGCTCCTCGACCAAGAGGCCGCGAAGCGCGTGCAGGTGAGCGACGCGGACGTGAAGGCGTTCTGGGATCAGCACGCGGCCGAGTGGGGCGAGCGCAAGTTCGAGACCGAGGCGGCGGGCATTCGCCAGTACCTCGAGCGCAGCAAAGGCACCGATGCCGCGCAGACCTACATCGCCGAGCTGCGCGCCGCCGCGAACGTCGAGACGCTGCTCGTGCAGCCGCGCGTCACGGTCGCGGGCAAGGGCGCCGCGAAGGGACCGGCGGATGCGCCGGTCACGGTGATCGAGTTCAGCGACTACGAGTGCCCGTTCTGCAAGCGCGCAGAGCCGACCGTCGCGCAGATGATGAAGGAGTACGCGGGCAAGGTGCGCCTCGAGTTCCGCCACTTCCCGCTCGAGAGCATTCACCCGCAGGCGCGCGGCGCCGCCGAAGCGGCCGTGTGCGCGGAGGAGCATGGACGCTTCTGGGAGTTCCACGAGCTGCTGTACACCGGAGGTGGCCTCGCGGCACCGAAGCTGCTCGAGCACGCCACCAAGGCCGGCCTCGACGTGAACGCGTACCAAGCGTGTCTCGCCTCCGGCCGCGGCAAACAGCGCGTCGACGCCGATCTCGCCGCGGGAAAAGCGGTCGGCGTGTCGGGCACGCCTGCGTTCTTCGTGAACGGCGTGGCCTACTCGGGCGCGATCCCGATCGAGGATTTCCGCAAGGCGATCGACAGCGAGCTGGCGAAGCCGCCGCAGAGCTGACGGCTGCGGAGCGAGAGGCGCCGCTCGACCGCCTGCTCGTTCAGGCGTGACCGCCGATGCGCGCGAGCATCGCGTCGCGCTCGGCGCACATGCGCGTCGCGGTCTTCGCCTCGAGGTTCAGGCGCAGCAGCGGCTCCGTGTTCGAGGGCCGCAGGTTGAACCACCAGTCGTCGTAGCGGACGAGCAGGCCGTCGAGGCGCGAGACCTCGCGCGCGCTGGCGTGCTCGCGCGCCACGGCATCGATGATCGCGCGCGGGTCGTCCACGTGGCGATTGATCTCGCCGCTCGCGTGATAGCGGCGTAGCGGCGCGATCAGCTCCGAGAGCGGGCGCCCCGCGCGGCTGAGCGTGTCTGCCAGCGCGACGAACGCAGCGATGCCGTCGTCGGCGACGAGCCGCTCCGAGAAGCGGAAGTAGAAGTGGCCCGAGAGCTCGCCAGCGAACACCGCCCCGCTCTCGCGCATCTGCGCCTTCACGAACGAGTGACCGACGCGGCACATGCCCGGCTCGCCGCCCGCGTCGCGAATCGCGTCGGAGGTCGCCCAGCTCGAGCGCAGGTCGTAGAGCACTTTGCCGCCGCCGTGGCGCTTCAGCTGAAGCGCCGCGAGCACGCCGGTCATGAGGTCCGACGGCACGGGCTCGCCGCGCTCGTCGACGAAGATCGCGCGGTCCGCGTCGCCATCGAATGCGACGCCGAAGTCCGCGCCGGTGCGGCGCACCGCGGCGCTCACGTCGCGCAAGTTCTCGACCTTCAGCGGATCCGCCGGATGATTCGGAAAGCGTCCGTCGGGCTCGAAGTAGAGCCTCTCCACGCGCAGCGGAAGGCGCGCGAGCAGCGGCTCGAGACCGACGGCCGCCATCCCGTTCGCGCAGTCGATCGCGACGTGCAGGGGCGCGATCTCGCCGCTCGCGACGGCGAGCGCGTGGCGCACGTAGGCGTCGACCACGTCCTTGCTCTCACGCCCGCCGCGCGCGGCGGGAGCGCTGCGGCTCACTTCCCCCGCGATGCGCTCGATCTCGCGCAGGCCCGTCGCCTCGCCGATCGGCACTGCGCTCTTCCCGCAGATCTTCATCCCGTTGTACTGCGCGGGATTGTGCGACGCGGTGAGCATGATGCCGCCGTCCGCGCCGAGCGCGTCGGTCGCGAAGTACAGCATCGGCGTCGCCGCGAGCCCGATGTCGAGCACGCTCGCGCCCTCTTCGCGCACGCCGCGTACCAGCGCCTCCCCGAGCTCCGGCGAGTGTGTGCGCGCGTCGCGCCCGATCGCGAGGCGGCGCGCGCCGAGGAAGCGCGCCGTCGCGCGCCCGATGCGATAGGCGCTCTCCACGTTCAGCTCGCTCGGAACCACGCCGCGAATGTCGTAGGCCTTGAAGATCGACATCGCGCGCAACCTACCGGCAGTCGGGGTGCGCCGCGCGCTGCTTGACCACCCCAAGGCCACGGGTCACTCTGGCTTCCATGCTTGGAATCGCCGGACTCGGCATCGGAGAGCTCCTCGTCATCTTGGTGATCGTCGTCGTGCTGTTCGGTGCGCGGCGATTGCCAGAGATCGGTTCGGGGCTCGGGAATGCGATCAAGAACTTCCGCACCGGCCTCTCGGGCAAGGACGAGATCGACGTCACTCCGAAGAAGGAAGAGCTGAAGGATCCGAAGAAGTAGGCGGCGCCGCCGGCGCGAACGGCTCCGGCACGCGCTCTCGGGTCACTGCGATGCCGACCGCGCCCTCCGGCAACTCGGCGTAGACCGCCTCGAACTCCCCGCCGCGCGCCAACGCTTCGCCGCGCTGCTCGTGCTCGGCGCGAATCCGTGCGACTCCGAGCTCGCGCAGCTCGCTCGCGCGGAGCGGCGGGCCCGCGAGTGTCGCCGCGAGGACGCGCCCGGACTCCTCGACCCAGCCGACGCGCACGCGCGTGCGCGCAGGGCCTGAACCGAGCTCGCCTCGGACGAGGGTGATCCGGCCAGCGACCGCGCTCTCGAGCGTGCGGACCGTGAGGTTGCGGACGCCCTCGGGCGCCGCGTACGCGGGCTTCGGGGCGGACGCCGCCGGCAGCCCCACAGGAGCCAGCGCGAGGGCGAGTCCCGCGGCACAGGCCGCTGAAGCTGCGAGCCAGGCCACGCCGCGCACGGTCGTCTGGACGCCTTCCGCGAGCGTCTCGCGCCACGCCGGCTCCGATGCTTCCGGCTCGTGGGAAGCCTGCGACGCCGCCGGCGCGGATCCGACAAACACTGGCGCCGCACGCTCGGGCTTGCGCGCCGGGGTGGCGCGCGGGGCGGCGGGAGTGGGAGCGGTCTGGAAGCTGGCTTCCTTTGCGATGCGCTCGGCGGCGCCCGTCAGCAAGTCCCACTCCGCAGGCGAGCCGAGCGAATCGAGGTCTTCGTCGACCTCGGCCGCCGAGGAACGTGGTGCGCTTGGCCGCTGCGGGCTGCGCTCGTCCGCCGCTGGCTCGCGGCGCGCTCGCGGCGCCTCCGGCGCCTCGTCGAACTCCCAGTGGTCCTCTCCACTGGCGTGCGCGTCCTGCGCGATCGGATTGGGGGAGTGCGTGCGCTCGAACAAGTCCTCAGTCGGTGCAGGCGCGCTCGATTGCCCCGGGTTCGTGGCCTCGGCGATCACTTCGCCGACGACATCGTCCGGCGTCGCGCCGGGGCGCTTGACCACGAAGGCCGTCTTGCAGTGCGAGCAGCGCACTTTGGCGCCGCTGGCGGGAATGCGCGCCTCGTCGAGGCGAAACCGGGACTTGCACTGCTGACATTCGACGATCAAGCGCATCCCCGAGCAAGCGTGCGTGCACAACGCGGCATCGACGGAGTTTTTCGTCCGAGCCGGCGCGCGGCTTGAGGCGGCGCAGGGCTGACTCGCAAATCTCGACCGCTATGGTCGGCCGGCTCCGCACTTCGACCCAACGAGCGAGCGAGCCATGGCCGTCCTGATCAAGCGGTACGCGAATCGCAAGCTCTACAACACCGCGGCGAGCCGCTACGTGACGCTCCGCGGCATCGCGGAGCTGCTCGAAGCGGGCGAAGAGGTGAAGGTCGTCGACAACGAGACTGGCGAGGACATCACCGCCGTCACGCTGTCGCAGATCCTGGTCGACACGGAGCGCGGCGGACGCTCGGCGCCGGGCAACCTGATCAGCGAGCTGTTCACCAAAGGCAGCTCCGCACTGGCCGACCGGCTGCGCGACGCCCGCGAGGATCTGGAGGAGCTGCGCGGGAACCTGCGCGGGCTCGTCGGAAACGCGAACGGCTCGCGCGAGAGCGGCGCCGGCGCGCAGGCGGACTTCGAGCGCTTGTTTCAGCGCGGCTTCGAGCGCATGGCCGAAGCTCTCGACATTCCGCGCCGCTCCGAGCTGCGCGAGATCAGCGAGCGGCTCGACCGGCTCACGCGCCTGATCGAGGAGCGCGAGGCCCGCGAAGCGCGCTTGGAAGAGCGGAACGAGCAGCCGCGACGGCGCGCGGGCGAGCGATAGGGCCGAGCGTCGTGGCGGGACCCGCGCGCGTCGTCGCCGTGGTCGAGGATCCGCGTTACGCCGAGCACCGCGGGCCCGCGGGCCACCCCGAGCGCCCGGATCGCCTCGTCGCCGTCGCCGAGGCGCTCGCCGCGCGGCGCGACCTCCTGACACCGCTCGCCGCGCGCGAGGCTGACGACGCGGAGCTGCGCCTGATCCACGGCGCGCAGCATCTCGCGCTCGTCGCCGAAGGCGCCGCGCGCGCGCCCATTCGCTTCGACGCCGACACCTATGCGTGCGCCGAGAGCGAGCGCGTCGCGAAGCTCGCGGCCGGCGGCGCGGTCGATCTCGTGCGCGCGGTCGCGAGCGGCCGCGCACACGCGGGCCTCGCAGTTGTTAGGCCGCCGGGGCATCACGCGGAAGCAGCGCGGCCGATGGGCTTCTGCTTGTTCAACAACGTCGCGATCGCCGCGCGCGTCGCGCAGCGCGAGCTCGGGCTGGAAAAGGTGCTGATCGTCGACTGGGACGTGCACCACGGGAACGGCACGCAGCACAGCTTCGAAGAGGATCCGTCGGTGCTCTACTTCTCGACGCACCAGTTCCCTCACTACCCGGGCACGGGCGACTGGCACGAGATCGGCGTCGGACGCGGCGAGGGCGCGACGGTGAACGTGCCCATGCCCGCCGCGTGCGGCGACGACGAGTACCTCGCGGTGTTCGCGCGCGTGCTCGCGCCGATCGCGCGCGGCTTTCACCCGGACCTGATCATCCTCTCCGCGGGCTTCGACGCGCATCGCGACGATCCACTCGCGTCGATGGAAGTGAGCGAGGCGGGTTATTACGGAATGAGCGCGAGCGTGCGCGCGCTCGCGGACGAGCTGTGCGGCGGCCGACTCGCCTGCGTGCTCGAGGGCGGCTACGCGGCGAGCGGTCTCCGCGAAGGCGTGGGCGCGCTCGTCGACGTGCTCGCGGCGCGAGCCGTGCGGGCGCCGGCAGCCGCACCGCTCGAGCCGCACAGCCGCGCGGCGAAGCTCGTCGAGCGCGCCGCCGCGCTGCATCGGGCGCGCTACGGCGAAGTGGGGACGGCCTAGCTCCGAGGTCCTCGGGGATCGCGCGCGGGAGCCGGTCGCGCGATCGAGGTCGTGATCGGCGTCACGCGTGCCGCCACTAGATCCGGCCCCGTAACAACTCGCGCCCACAACTTCTGGGACTGCAATTTTTTTTGCAGGGAACCCCACTCTGCCCTTGATCGCGGTCGCGCGGCGGTTTACAAAGTGGCCAACGGTGGGGTTTGGTGGGGAATCACGGTGATTCCGGCCAAATCAGACTCGGGAGCTGGGTGGTTCGAGCCAGATGGCCCGCGGTCGCTTCACCTACACGATGGACGCCAAGGGACGAGTCGCCATGCCGCAGGTGATGCGCGATGAGGTGAAGCCGCAAGGCGCTCGTCCTCCCGTCCTGACCAACTTTCCGGGCGTGCCGGCCATCGCAGTCTACTCCGCGCAGGACTGGGACGAGATCGAGGGCCGCATCAAGGGCATGTCGCAAGTGCAGCCCGAGGTGCAGATGATGAGCCGGCTGATGCTCTCCGGCGCGTTCGACTGCGACTTCGACGGCCAAGGCCGCCTGACGATCCCCGCCGACCTGCGCGAGTACGCCGGGTTGCAGCGCGACATCGTGCTCGCCGGCATCGGCAAGCGCATCGAGATTTGGGACAAAGCCCGCTTCGAGCGCGAGGTGGCGACCGCGAAAGACCGCGGCCCCGAGCTCGCTCGCAGCGTGGCGGATTTGGGTCTGTGAAGAAATCGCACGATGGGGGGACCGAGGGACCGTTCTTCGGTCGAGAGAGGGTTCGGGGTGTCTTCGGAGCTACTGCGCGAAGTGCGGGAAGAGAATGGGAGCTCGACCCGCACGGCCGCGCAGAGCTCCGAAGCACCCCTGCCCTGATCTGAATCGCGTAGCGCCCATCTTTCGATCGCTTCGCGGACGGTTCCGGGAATTTCGCGGCAGTCGCGGATGTGGCTGTCGCGGTCGCGCGGTGGGGGGCCGCGCGGCGTGTGCCACCAGTGCCGCCGGAAGGCGGCGGGAATCGGGCTCGAGCGAGACGCCGGCCCGGGATCACCGTGCACCACCAACCCGTCCTGCTTCAGGAAACGCTGCACTGGCTCGGCGCAAAGCCCGGGGGCCTGATCGTCGACGGCACGCTCGGCGACGGCGGCCACGCCGAGGCGATTCTCGAGCGCACCGCGCCCGACGGCCGCCTCGTCGGCCTCGACCGCGACGCCGACGCGCTGCGCATCGCCGGCGCTCGCCTCGCCCGCTTCGGCGCGCGCGTCTCGCTCGCGCACGCGAGCTTCCGCGACCTGACGAGCGCGCTCGCGGACGCGGGCGTCGCGCGTGTCGACGGCGTGCTGCTCGACCTCGGCGTCTCCTCGCGCCAGCTCGATCAACCGGAGCGCGGCTTTCGCTTCGGCAGCGAAACGGCGCGTGAGACGGCGCTCGACATGCGCATGGACAGGGCGCAGGGCGAGACCGCTGCCGATCTGCTCGCGCGCGCTTCGGTGGACGAGCTCGCGAGCTGCTTCCGCGACTACGGCGAGCTGCCCGGCGCCGGCCGGCTCGCGCACACGATCGCGGCGCGACGCAAAGATTCGCCGCTGCGCACGACGGCAGATCTGCTCGCGGCGATCCGCGACGCGCGCATCGGCGGCGGACGCAAGCACAACCCCGCGACGCTCGTCTTTCAGGCGCTGCGCATCGCCGTGAACGACGAGCTCGGCGCGCTCGAGCACGGCCTCGGCGCCGCGATCGATGCGCTCGCGCCGGGCGGGCGCGTGTGCGTGATCTCGTACCACTCGCTCGAAGACCGCCTCGTGAAGCAGCGCTTCGCGAGCGAAGAGCGGCCCTGCACCTGCCCGCCTTCGGCGCCCGTGTGCACGTGCGGAAAGAAGCCGCGGCTCGCGCGCGCGACGCGCAAAGCCGTGCGGCCGAGCGAGGCCGAGATCGCTGACAACCCGCGCGCGCGCTCCGCACGGCTGCGCGCCGCAGAGAAGCTGCCGGAGGCTGCATGAGCGCATCGACCCAAGAAGACTGGCTGCGGAAGGATCTCACCCACACCGAGGAGCGCCCCCTGCGCTCGCTGCCGCTGCTCCCGATCGCGATCGGCGTGTTCGCTGCCTACGTCGGGCTGGTCGCGCTGCGCGGCGAGATTCAGCGCCTCGAGCGCGGAGTCGGCGAAGCGATGCGCACGGAGCAGGCGCTGCGCGGGCGCGCGAGCGCCGCGACTGCTGAGCTGGAAGCGCTGCGCTCGCCGAGTCGCCTGCGCGAGTTCGCCGCGCAGCAAGGCTTCGTCGTCCCCGAGCGCGTGATCCCGCTGCGCGACGAGGCGGTGCGTCCATGAGGAGCGCCGACCTGCGCCGCGCCGTCCTGCGCGTCCGCATCGTCGGCCTCGTTCTGCTCGCGTGCTTCGTGCTGCTCGGCGTGCGCGCCGCGGTGCTGAGCCTCGTGCCCAGCAAGGCGCACGAGCTCGCGCCGAAGCAGGCGTACACCGTGCTCCAGCTCGCACCCGCGCGCGGAGTGATTACGGACCGGCGCGGCGCGCCGCTCGCGCTCACCGTGCCGGCGCCTTCGCTCTACGCGATTCCGAAGCGCGTCGAAGACGTGCCTGCCACCGCGCGCGCGATCGCGAAGGTGTTGTGTACGAGCGATCGCGCGATCGCGGAGCGGCTGCGCCTCGGCAGCGGCTTCGTGTTCGTGTCGCGCTGGATCGACGCGAAGCAGGCGGCTGCGATCAGCGCGCTCGGCCTGCCCGGCATCGGCCTCATCTCCGAGCCGCGCCGCACGTATCCGCAGGGCGCCCTCGCCGGCCGCATCGTCGGCTTCTCGAATCTCGACGGCGAAGGCGTGCGCGGCGTCGAGCAGGCCGAGCAGAAGTGGCTCGCCGGCCGTGCGGACAGCATGGTGGTGAAGCGCGACGCGCGCGGGCGGATCCTCGCGGAAGCCGGGCGCGACCTGCTGAGCACCGCGGGCGGCGACGTCGCGCTGACGCTCGACAGCGTGCTGCAAGCCGACGCCGAGGCGGCGCTCGCAGACACCGTGCGCGCGACTGGCGCGAAGGGCGGCCTCGTCGTCGCGCTCGATCCCACGAACGGGGACCTGCTCGCGCTCGCAGAGGCGCCCGCATTCGATCCGAACCAGTTCCGCACGGCGAAGATGCACGACTCGCGCTCGCGCATCTTCACGGACGCGCTGGAGCCGGGCTCCACGTTCAAGACCTTCGTGGTCGCCGGCGCCCTCCAGCACGGCGCCATTCGCGCGCGCGATGTCTTCGACTGCGAGAACGGCGCTTGGCGCGTGCCCGGCAAGACGCTGCGCGACACGCATCCCGAGGGCCTGCTCGACGTCGGCGGCGTGCTGCAGAAGTCGAGCAACATCTGCGCGGCGAAGATCGGCTACGCGCTCGGAGCCGAGCGCCACCACGAGATGCTCGCCGCGTTCGGCTTCGGATCGCGCAGCGCGAGCGGCTTCCCCGGCGAGTCGACCGGGTTGTTACGGAGCTGGCGCGGCTGGCGCCCCATCGACCACGCCACGGTCTCGTATGGGCAAGGCGTGAGCGTCACCGCGCTCCAGCTCGCCGCCGCCACCGCGGCGATCGCGAACGGCGGAATTCTCCACGAGCCGCGCCTCGTGCTCGCGCGGCGCACGGGCAGCGGGGCGTGGGAGAAGACCGCGCGCGCCGCGGGCCGCCGCGTGCTGCGAGAGGAAGTCGCGGCGCAGGTGCGCGACATGCTGGAGAGCGTCGTCCACGTCGAAGGCACCGCGTTGCGCGCGAGCCTCGAGGGCGTACGCAGCGGCGGAAAGACCGGCACCGCACAGGTGCTCGACACGGAGACGGGGCGCTACTTCGCGACCCGCTACCTGAACTGGTTCATCGGTGCGGCGCCGATCGAGGCTCCGCGCGTCGTCGTGGTCGCGATGGTCGAGGAGCCGCGCGGCATCGGACACACCGGCGGCGCCACCGCGGCTCCGCTCTTCGCGCGCGCGGCGGCGGCGGCGCTCGCGCGCAAGGACATCCGCACGCAGCCGGTGTTCGGCCTGCCGGACTGGTCGTACGTGGGCTGGACGCCTGAGGGCGGCGTGCCCGAGGCGCTGCAGCCGGTGCGCGAGCGCTGGCCGAGCGCCGCACCCGAGGTCGGCCGCGCGCTCATCGCCGCGCAGAAGCCGAAGCCGCCGGCAGCCCCCGCGCAGCCGGCGGCGCAGCCTGCCGCGCTGCCAGCGGTGGCCGCGCCGCCGCCGAGCACCGAGGCGAAGGCGCCGGTTTCCGAAGCGCGCGCGGCGAACGCCGAGCCGGCGAGCGGCGCTTCGCGGCGTGCAGCGAGGCGAAGCGAGCCGTCGGCTCGCGGAAGCCGAGCGGAGATCGAGCGGTCTGTGTCGCCCGTCGCTGCGCGCGTGCCCGCAAGCACCGAGGCTGCGTCGCTCGCCTCGCTCGCTCAATAACAACTCGAAAGAACGCCCGTGAAGCTCTCCGAACTGCTCGCCACCCTGCCCGCCGCACTCGCGCCGAAGCAGCTCCCCGCGCTCGATCCCGTGATCCGCGGCATCCGCTACGACTCGCGCGCCGTCGCGCCGGGCGATCTGTTCGTCGCGCTGCGCGGAGCCACCGCCGACGGCCACGCCTACCTCGCACAGGCGCTCGCGCTGGGCGCCGTCGCGCTGCTCGTCGAAGAAGCGCCGGCGAACGCGGGCAACGCTGCGGTCGTGATCGTGCCCGACTCGCGCCGCGCCATGGCGCCCATCGCGAACGCGTTCTTCGGCGCGCCCTCCTCCGAGCTGGCGCTGATCGGCATCACCGGCACGAACGGCAAGACCAGCACCACGTTCCTCTGCGAGTCGATCCTGCGCGCCGCGGGCGAGCGCCCCGGCCTGATCGGCACCGTGGAGGTGCGATACGCCGAGGAGCGCATCCGCTCCGTCAACACCACGCCGGAGAGCCTCGACCTGCAGCGCTTGTTACGGGACATGCGCACGCGCGGCGTCTCGGCGGTGGCGATGGAGGTGAGCTCGCACGGGCTCGAGCTCGGGCGCGTCGAGGGTTGCACGTTCCGCGCAGCGGCGGTCACGAACGTGACGCAGGATCACCTCGACTTTCACGGCACGATGGAGGCTTATCAGGCCGCGAAGGAGCGGCTCTTCCACACGTACCTCGCGGCGGACGGCGTCGCCGTGATCAACGTGGACGACCCGCGCTCGCCCGGCTTCGTCGCCGCGGCGGAGAAGCGCGGTGCGCGGCGCGTGCTCGTGAGCAAGCGCAAGGACGCGCGCGCCGACGTGCGCGTGCTCGCCGCCGACGTGGCGCTCACCGGCACGCGCGCGCGCCTCGCGCTCCCGAGCGGCGAGCTCGAGGTCGCGCTGCCGCTGGTCGGCGACTTCAACCTCGAGAACCTCACCGTCGCGGTCGGCATCGCGGCCGGCCTCGAGATCGCGCCGCTCGCGATCGCGCGCGGCATCGCGAGCTGCCCGCAAGTGCCGGGCCGCATGCAGCGCGTCGGCGCCGAGCTCGCGAACGCGCCCACCGTGCTCGTGGACTACGCGCACACGCCCGACGCGGTGGAGAAGGTGCTGCGCAGCGTGCGCCCGCTGACGCGCGGCAAGCTGATCGCGGTGTTCGGCTGCGGCGGCGATCGCGACCGCACGAAGCGCCCGAAGATGGCCGAGGCCGTCGCGCGCCTCGCAGACCGCGCGGTGCTCACGAGCGACAACCCGCGCACGGAAGACCCGCAGCGCATCCTCGCCGACGTCGAGGCGGGCCTTGGCGCGATGCAGCGCGTGCCGAGCGCGGGGCTCGCCACCGCGCAGCGCGCGTACGTGGCGCTCGTCGATCGACGCGAAGCGATCGAGCTCGCCGTCGCGAGCGCGAAGCCCGAGGACACGATCGTGATCGCGGGCAAGGGCCACGAGGACTACCAGATCGTGGGGCGCGAGAAGTTCCCGTTCGACGACCGCGAAGAAGCGCAGCGCGCGCTCGAAAGGCGCGCGCGATGACGCTCGCCTTCACCGCCGCGGACGCCGCGCGCTGGGCGGGCGCGACGCTCGCGCGGGGCGATGCTTCGCGCGCGTTCACGAGCGTCTCGATCGACACGCGCACGATCGCGCCGGGCGCGCTGTTCGTCGCGATCCGCGGCGAGAAGCACGATGCGCACGCGTTCCTCGCCACCGCCCTCGCGAACGGCGCGAGCGGCCTGCTCGTCGAGCGCGCGAACGCGGTGCCGGCGGACGCGAACGTCGTGCTCGTGGCGGCGGACACGACGCGCGCGCTCGGCGCGCTCGCGGCGGGCCATCGCGCGGGCTTTGCCGGCCCCGTCGTCGCGATCACGGGCAGCAACGGCAAGACCACCACGAAAGAGATGTGCGCCGCGATCCTGCGCGAGCTCGGCCCGTGTCTCGCGACCGAGGGCAACCTCAACAATCAGTTCGGCCTGCCGCTCACCCTGCTCCGCCGCGAGGCCGGGCACCGCACGCTCGTGGTCGAGCTCGGCATGAACCACCGCGGCGAGATCGCGCCGCTCGCCGCGATCGCGAACGCCACGGTCGGAGTCGTCACGACGATCGGCACCGCGCACATCGAGTTTCTCGGCTCGCGCGAGAACATCGCCGAGGAGAAAGGCGACCTCACCGCGGCGATCCGCGCGGACGGCGTCGCGGTGCTGCCCGGCGACGATCCGCTCGGGCGCGCGCAGGCGAAGCGCTGCCGCGCGCGTGTCGTGCTGTTCGGGCGCGACGCGAGCTGCAGCGTGCGAGCCGCGAACGTGCGGGCCGAAGGCGACGGCTTCGCGTTCACGCTGGTCGCGCCGGAAGGCGAGATCGCGCTGCGCGCTGCGGGGCTCGGCGAGCCCACCGTGACGAACGCGCTCGCGGCGAGCGCCGCGTGCCTCGCGGCGGGCGCGTCGCTCGCGCAGGTCGCGGCGGGTCTGGCGAAGTACCAGCCCGCGAAGGGCCGCATGCAGCAGGTGAAGCTCGCGAGCGGCGCGCTCTTGATCGACGACACGTACAACGCGAACCCGCAGTCGATGCTCGCGGCGCTCGCGAGCCTCGAGCGGCTGCGCGCGCGCGGGCGCGCCTTCGCGGTGTTGGGAGACATGGGCGAGCTCGGCGCGCATGCCGAGGCGGGCCACCGCGAAGTCGGCGCGCGCGCGGGCGTGCTGCGCGTCGACGCGCTCTACGCGCTCGGCAAGTTCGCGCCGCTGGTACGCGAGGCCGCGCTCGGCGCGGGCCTCGACGCCGCGCGCATCCACCTTCCCGCGAGTCACGACGAGATCGCGAACGCGCTGCGCAGCGAGCTGCGTTCCGGCGACGTCGCGCTCGTCAAAGGCTCGCGCTCGATGCGCATGGAGCGCGTCGTCGAAGCGCTCACCGGCACGAAGGACGCCCACTGATGCTCTACCACCTGCTCGTTCCGCTCGCCGAAACCTACAGCGCGCTGAACGTGTTCCGGTACATCACGTTCCGCACCGCGGCGGCCACGCTCACCGCGCTGTTCCTCTCATTCTTGTTAGGCGATCTCGTGATCCGCTGGCTGCAGGCGCTGCGCGTCGGCCAGCCGATCCGCGAGATCGGCCCCGACCACCAGCAAAAGGCCGGCACGCCCACCATGGGCGGCCTGCTCATCTTGCTCGTGGTGTCCGTCTCGATCCTGTTGTGGATGGACCTCGCGAGCCGCGCGACCTGGATCGTGCTCGGCCTCACGCTCGGCTACGGCGCGCTCGGCTTCGTCGACGACTACCAGAAGGTCACGAAGAAGAACTCGGACGGGATTCGCGCGCGCACGAAGCTGCTCTGGCAGTGGTCGCTCGCGCTCGGCTTCGCGTGGCTGATCTACTCCGCGCCCAACTTCGACGCGACGCTGCAGGTGCCGTTCTTCAAGAACTTCACGCCCAACATCGGCGTGCTCTACATCCCGCTCGCCGCGTTCGTGATCGTGGCCGCGAGCAACGGCGTGAATCTCACGGATGGGCTCGACGGCCTCGCGATCGGGCCGGTGATGATCTGCTCCGCGACGTTCTTGATCCTCGCGTATGCCGCGGGCCACGCGCAGTTCGCGGAGTACCTCGCGATCACCGCCGTCCCCGGCGCCGGCGAGCTCGCGATCTTCTGCGGCGCGCTCGTCGGCGGCGGGCTCGGCTTCCTCTGGTTCAACGCGTCGCCCGCTCAGGTCTTCATGGGCGACGTCGGCGCGCTCGCGCTCGGCGGCGCGCTCGGCGGAGTCGCGGTCGTGATTCGCCAGGAGATCTTGCTCGCCGTCGTCGGCGGAATCTTCGTCGTCGAGACGCTCTCGGTGATGCTGCAGGTCGCGTACTTCAAGGCGAGCGGCGGCAAGCGGATCTTCTTGATGGCGCCGCTGCATCACCACTTCGAGAAGGCGGGCTGGGAAGAGCAGAAGATCGTCGTGCGCTTCTGGATCGTGTCGATCGTGCTCGCCCTGATTGCCCTTTCGTCCTTGAAGCTGCGATGAGAGGGGGCGTGGTGGTTCCTTCTGCCGTCGAGCGAGTTGTTACTGGCGCCGCGCGCTGCGGCGGGCGGGGGGCTGCTGCGCCGAATGGCTCGCTCGGGGCGTTGCCGGTTGAAGGTGACGACCGGGCGGCTGGCCTCGGTGCGCGGATGTTCCCGCCGGCATTCTCGCGCCCCTCGCTGCGCTTGAGTTCGGCTCCGCAGCCCCCCGCCCGCCGCAGCGCGCTCCTCGTGTTCGGATGCGCTGACGTCGTTGGGGGAGGCGGGCGACGCCTCCGCGGCTTTGAGCCGCGTCGGCGTCGTTGCGGGCGCGGTGTTCCACGCGCACATCGAGAAGTGTTCGCTGCCGAAGGAGTTGTTACGGCGTGAAGGCGCTCGCGCTATCGGGCAAGACGGTGCTGGTGCTCGGCCTCGGGATTACGGGGCGAAGTGCGGCGGCGTTTTGTGTGGAGCGTGGGGCGCGGGTGACGGTTGCGGATGAGCGGGTGGATGCGGACGCGAGTGGGCTGCCGGCTTCCGTGTCGGTGATGCTTGGCGCGCCGTCGCCCGATCCCGCCTCGTTCGACCTCGTCGTGCCGAGTCCCGGTGTGCCGTTCGCGCGGTATGGCGCGCAGGCGAAGTGCGCGTGGGGCGACATCGAGCTCGCGTATCGCGCGCTGCGCGTGCCGATCGCGGCGGTGACGGGGACGAACGGGAAGTCGACGACGGTGCGGCTGCTCGAGGCGATGCTGCGGGCGGCGGGGCTGCGCGCGCGCGCGGCGGGAAACGTCGGCGACGCGGCGCTCGGGCTGGTCGGCGAGGCGCTCGACGCGGCGGTGCTCGAGGTGTCGTCGTTTCAGCTCGAAGCGGTGGACGCGTTCCGGCCGAAGGCTGCGTTGTTGTTGAACGTGACGCCGGATCATCTCGACCGGCACGGCGACATGGCCGGATATCTCGCGGCGAAGCTGCGGCTCTTCGCGCGGCAGGAGGCGAGCGACGTCGCGATCCTGAGCGGCGACTGCCCCGTCGTCGCGAAGCTCGGAGAGCGCGACTTCGCGGCGCCGGTGTGGCGCTTCTCCGTGCGCGGACCCGTCGCGCGCGGCGCTTGTTATGACGCCGGCGCGCTCGTGCTGCGCCTCGGCGGCGCGGACCAGCGCTTCTCCCTCGACTCGCTGCCGCCGCTACTCGGGCCGCTGCGCAGCAACGCGCTCGCGGCGCTGCTCGGCGCGGTCGCGCTCGGTGCGGAGCCGGCGCGCGCGCTCGCCGCGCTCGAGAGCTTCCGCGCGCTGCCGCATCGCTGCGAGCTCGTGGCCGAGGCGCGCGGCGTGCGCTGGCTCGACGACTCGAAGGCCACGAACCCGAGCGCCGCGGTCGCTGCGGTCGCGAACCTGCCCGGCCCGCTGCTCTGGATCCTCGGCGGCAAGGACAAGGGCCTCGACTTCGCGGAGCTGCTCGAAGCGCCGGTCGCGCGCGTGAAGAAGGCGCTGCTGATCGGCGACAGCGCGGACGCGATCGCCGCGAGCCTCAGCGGGAAGCTCGGGTTCGAGAAGGTCGAGACGCTGGCGCGCGCGGTCGCGCGCGCGAACGAGCTCGCCGCGAGCGGCGACACCGTCCTGCTCTCGCCGGCGTGCGCGAGCTTCGATCAGTTCGCGAACTACGAAGAGCGCGGGCGGCAGTTCGCCGAGCTGGCGCGATCCGTAACGAGAGGTGAGGCATGAGAGGCGAGCTCGCAGCGGCTCCGGGCGAGGACGCGAACATCGGCACGGTGGTGAGCGCCGTCGGCGTGCTCGCCGGCATCGGCGCCGTCGCGGTGTTCAGCGCCACGGCGCCGGACACCGAGACGACCTTCTCGCCCTACTTCGTGCGCCACGCGGCAGGGCTCGTCGCGGGCGCGCTGCTCATGCTCGGCGCCGCGAGCATCCCGCTGAATGCGTGGCGCGTGCTCGCCTACCCGCTGTACGGCATCTCGATCGCCGCACTCGTTGCAACGCTCGTGCTCGGCTTCGTCGCCGGCGGCGCGCGCCGCTGGCTGATGCTGCCCGGCGGCATCGTGTTCCAGCCCGTCGAGCTCGCGAAGCTCGCGACGGTGCTCGCGCTGTGCGCGTTCCTGTTCCGCAACGACGTGCGCAGCGCGCTCACGCCCGCGCGCTGCCTGCAGGCGCTCGGCTTCGCCGCGGCGCCGATGGCGCTGTGCCTGCTGCAGCCCGACCTCGGCAGCGCCGTCGTGATCGCCGCGCTCACCGGCCTCATGCTGTTCGTCGCGGGCGCGCCGATCCGCCTGCTCGCCATGCCGGCTCTGGTGGGGCTCGGCGGCATCGCGGCGTACTGCCTCGCGAATCCGTACGCGATGAAGCGTGTGCTCGCCTTCCGCGATCCGTTCGAAGACTCGACGGGCATCGGCTTTCAGCTCGTGCAGTCCTTCGTCGCGTTCGGCCGCGGCGAGCTGACCGGCACCGGCGTCGGAAACGGCCTCCAGAAGCTGGACTACCTGCCCGAGGCGCACACGGACTTCATCCTCTCCGTGATCGCGGAGGAAACGGGCCTGGTCGGCGTCGCCTTCGTGCTCGGCTTCTTCGCTGCGCTGGTGTGGGCCGGGATGCGCATCGCGCAGCGCGCGCCGCAGCGCTTCGGCTTGTTGTTGGGGTTAGGCGCGACGACGTTCCTCGGGCTCCAGGCCGTGCTGAACGGCGCCGTGGTGATGGGGCTCCTGCCGCCGAAGGGCCTCACGCTGCCGTTCGTCTCGTACGGCCGCAGCTCGCTGCTCGTGTGCTCGATCGCGGCGGGCATCCTGATCGCGGTCGCGCGCGGCGGCGCGGTCGCGAAGCGCGGGAGCCGCTCCGCATGAACGCGCGCATCGCCATCGCGGGAGGCGGCACGGGCGGACACGTCACGCCCGCGCTCGCGCTCGGCGAGGCCCTGCGCGAGCGCGGGGCCGAGCTCGTGTTCGTGGGCGCCGAGCGCGGCATCGAGAAGAAGCTCGTGCCCGACGCCGGCTTCGAGCTCGTGCTGCTCGACGCGCGGCCGCTGATCGGCCGCGGCATCGGCGAACGCATCGGCGCGCTGTTCGCGCTCGGCCGCGCCACGCTCGCGGCGCGGCGCTTGTTACGGGAGCGCCGCATCCAGCTCGTCGTATCGGTGGGCGGCTACGCGTCCGCGCCTGCCGCATTCGCCGCTGCGCTCTCGCGCATCCCCCTCGCGCTCGTGAACACCGATGCGGTGCCCGGCGCCGCGAACCGCGCGATGGCCCGCTTCGCGACGCGCATCTTCGCCGGCTTCGCGGGCGCGCAGGAAGCGCTCGGGCCGCTCGGCGCGCGTACGGTCGTCACGGGCGTGCCGCTGCGCCGCGCGCTGCGCGAGAAGTTCGCGGACGCCGCGAGCGCCGCGCGCGCGGATGCCTCGCGCCCTGCACACCTGTTCGTGTTCGGCGGCAGCCTCGGCGCGCGCCAGATCAACGAGCTGATGATCGCGCTCGCGAAGCCTCTCGCGGAGGCGCGGGTCGAGATCTTCCATCAAACCGGCGAAGCGGACCGCGAGCGCGTCGCCGCCGCTTATCAGGAAGCGGGCGCGCGGGCGGAGGTGGTCGCCTTCGAGCGCGAGATGCCGCGCCGCTACGCCTGGGCCGATCTCGTGGTGTGCCGCGCCGGCGCGATCTCGGTGGCGGAGCTCGCGCTCGCGGGCCGCGCGGCGCTGCTCGTCCCGCTCGGGCACGTGGGCGGCGGCGAGCAGTTCGCGAACGCGCGCGAGCTCGAGCGCACGGGCGCCGCGCGCGTGCTGAACTCGCGCGATCTGTCCGCAGCGGACTTTTCGAGCGCGCTGTTCGAGCTGCTAGGCGACCGCGCACGCCTCGCCGAGATGGGCGCGAAGGCCGCCGCGAGCGCAAAGCCCAACGCAACGAGCGAGATCGCCGAGGCGTGCCTCGCGCTCGCAGGAGGACCGCGCTGATGGCCCGCTTCCGCGGCGTGAAGCGCATCCACTTCGTCGGCATCGGCGGCATCGGCATGTGCGGGCTCGCCGAGCTCTTGCTCGCGCAGGGTTACGCCGTGAGCGGCACCGACCTCGTGAGCGGCGCCACGGTGGAACGTTTGCGCCGCCTCGGCGCGAGCGTCGCGATCGGGCACGACGCGCAGCACGTGGGCGATGCGGATGTCGTGGTCGTGTCGAGCGCGGTGCGCCGTAACAACCCGGAGCTGCTCGCCGCTGAGCAGCGCGCGATCCCGGTGATTCCGCGCGCCGAGATGCTCGCGGAAGTGATGCGCCTCAAGGACGGCATCGCGGTCGCCGGCACGCACGGCAAGACGACGACGACCTCGCTGATCGCACACATCCTCCAGGTAGCGGGCCTCGACCCCACCGTCGTCGTGGGCGGGCGCGTGATGGGTTCGCTCACCACTGCGCAGCGCTCGGTCGCGGCTCGAGAAGCCGCAAGCAGCCCAGCGCCGGCGCAGACGGCGCAGGCTGCGCGCAGCGAGCCGAAGCCGAGCGAAGAGTCGCAAAGGACTGGCGCACGGCTTGGGCAAGGCGCGTTCCTGGTCGCCGAGGCCGACGAGAGCGACGGCTCGTTCCTCCACCTCTCGCCCGTCGTCGCCGTGATCACGAACGTCGAGCCCGAGCACCTCGATCACTACGGCACCGCGGAAGCGATGGAGGCCGCGTTCGCCGCGTTCGCGAATCGCCTTCCATTCTGGGGCCGCGCCGTGCTGTGCATCGACAGCCCCGGCGTGCAGCGCCTGCTCCCGCGCATCGCGCGCCGCCGCACGACCTACGGCTTCTCCGCGCAGGCGGACTGGACCGCGCACGAGGTCGCGCGCGACGGCGCCGGCTCGCGCTTCTCCGTGAAGCGCGCGGGCGAGGTGTTGGGGACCGCGCGCCTCGCGATCCCGGGCCGCCACAACGTGGCCAACGCGCTCGCGGCGCTCGCGGTAGCGGCGGAGGTCGAGGTGCCGTTCGCACAAGCGGCGGCCGCACTCGCGAGCTTCGCGGGGGTCGAGCGCCGCTTCGAGGACAAGGGGACGGTGCGCGGCGTGCGCGTGGTCGACGACTATGGGCACCACCCGACGGAGGTGCGCGCGACGCTCGCCGCCGCGCGCGAGCAGCATGCAGGCCGCCTCGTCGTCGTGTTCCAGCCGCATCGCTACACGCGCACGCGCGACCTGTTCGACGACTTCGCGGCGGCGTTTCACGACGCCGACGTGCTCGTGCTGACCGAGATCTATGCCGCGGGCGAACCGAAGCTCGCGGGCGTGGAGGCCGCAGCGCTCGCCGAGGCCGTGCGCCAGCGCGGCCACCGCGACGTGCGCTTCATCGCCGAGCAGGGCGCGATCGCGCCCGCGCTCGCGAGCGAGCTGCGGGACGGCGACCTGGTCCTCACGCTCGGCGCCGGCTCGATCACGCGGCTCGGTCCGCAGCTGCTCGCAGAGCTGGAGCGCCGGCCATGATCTCGGATGGCGTGCGGACGGAGCTGAAGGACGCGCTCGGAAGCGCGATTCAGTTCGACGTGAGCACTGCACGCCTCACCTCGCTGCGCGTGGGCGGCCTGGCGGACGCGCTCGCGACGCCCCCGAGCCGCGCGGGGCTCGCGAAGCTGCTGCGCGTCGCGCGCCGGCGGCGCCTGCCGGTGCGCGTGATCGGCCGCGGCTTCAACACGATCGTGCGCGACGAGGGCGTCGACGGCGTGCTCGTCTCGCTCGCGGCGCTGAAGAAGCTCGAAGAGCGGCCGGGCAAGTTGTTACGGGTCGAAGCGGGCGTTTCGCACGCGACGCTCACGCGCTTCTGCCGCGAGCGCGGCCTGGCAGGGCTCGAGTTCGGCGTCGGCATCCCCGGAACGCTCGGCGGCTGGATCGCGATGAACGCCGGCATCGGCACGCGTGAAGCGAAGGACGTCGTGCGCGAGATCGAAGTGATGAGCCCGGCAGGAAAAAAGCTGCGCCACTTCACTCGCGACGCGCTGCGCTTCCGCTATCGAGCACTTGTTGGGTTCGCCGAGGGGTCGGTGGTGGTATCTGCGCTGCTCGCGGTGGAGATCGGGGATCGCAAGCGCGTCGAGGAAGAGAGCGAGCGCTTGCTCGCGCGCCGCCGCGAGACGCAGCCGGTCGACCAGCCGTCGTGCGGGTCGGTGTTCAAGAACCCGCGCGGCCACTTCGCCGGGCAGTTGATCGAGGCCGCCGGGCTGAAGGGCGAGCTGCGCGGCGGCGCGATGATCTCGCCGCTGCACGCGAACTTCATCGTGAACGTGGGCGGCGCGAACGCGAGCGACGTGCTCGCGCTGATCGGCCACGCGCGTGCGCTCGTTCGGCTCAAGACCGGCATCCAGCTCGAGCCGGAAGTGAAGATCTGGGGGCGCGACGCGCCCGAGGAGCGAGCGTGATGAAGCTGCGCCTGCCGTTCCGCCGCGAGAAGAGTCGCCTCGGCCTCACGAGAAGCGCGCACGCGCCGGCGCGCGCGGAGCGGCGCGCCGCGAAGGCGGGCGTGCTCGCGGGCGCGCTCGCGTGCGGCGCGGCGTTCGGGCACCTGCTCGGCGACGACCTGATCGCGCGCGCGCTGCCCGAGTGGGCGCGCGTGGGCTCACTCGCGGTGGCGGGCAACGTGCACACCGATGCCGCGGTGATCGCGCAGACCGCGGGCGTCGGCGCGAACACGGTGCTCGCCGAGATCGAGCCCGCGGACCTCGCGCGCGCGCTCGAGACGCTGCCGTGGGTGCGCAGCGCGCGCGCCACGACGCTCGCGCCGAACCGCGTCGTCGTCGCGATCGAGGAGCGCGTGCCGGTCGCGGTGGCGCGCCTCGCGGACGGCTCGCGCCATCTCGTCGACGCGAGCGGCGTCGCGTTCGCGCCCGCGCCGCCCGAGACGCGAGGCCCCGAGCTGATCGGCCTCGACGCCCTGCCCGCCTCTGGCAAGGCCGACCCCGCGCTCGCGCGCGGCGTTGCGCTGCTCGAGGCGTGGCTCGCCGCCAAGCTGCCCGAAGCGCGCGCAGTCGAGGTCGCAGGCGCCCGCGCGAGCGAACTGCCGGTGGTCGTGCTCGAAGAGCGCAGCGTGCGCGTGCTGCTCGGACGCGGCGAGCTGGCGCCGAAGCTCGCGCGCCTCCAGCGCACGCTCGGGCTGAACGAGCCCGCGCTCGCGCGCGCGGTCGCGATCGATCTGCGCTTTCCGGGACAAGGCGTGCTGCGGTTCGCGGCGCCTTGCGGGGAGCGCGCGGGAGAGTTGTTAGGGGGAGAGGACGCAGCCGCGGGGACGGACCCGGCGGCGACGGCTTCTGTGGGGGGTGAAGAGCTGTGTCACGCAAAGACAACCTGATCGTCGGACTCGACATCGGGACTACGAAGATCTGCGCCATCGTCGCGGAGGCGACGGAGGCCGGCGTCGACATCGTCGGAATCGGCACGCATCCGTCGAAGGGGCTGCGCAAAGGCGTCGTCGTCGACATCGACGCGACCGTCGACTCGATCAAGCACGCGGTCGAGGAAGCGGAGCTGATGGCCGACTGCGAGATCACGTCGGTGTACGCGGGCATCGCCGGCGGCCACATCGACGGCTTCAACTCGCACGGCATCGTGCCCGTCAAGAACCAAGAGGTGACCGAGGCCGACGTGCGGCGCGTGATCGACGCCGCCAAGGCGGTCGCGATTCCGATGGACCGCGAGGTGATTCACGTCATCCCGCAAGAGTTCATCATCGACGAGCAGGACGGCATCCGCGAGCCGATCGGCATGAGCGGCGTGCGGCTCGAAGCCAAGATCCACATCGTCACTGCCGCCGTGACGAGCGCGCAGAACATCGTGAAGTGCGCGAACAAGGCCGGCCTCAACGTGGTCGACATCGTGCTCGAGCCGCTCGCATCCGCGGAGGCGGTGCTCGCGCAGGACGAGCGCGAGCTCGGCGTGTGCCTGATCGACATCGGCGGCGGCACGACCGACATCGCGGCGTTCGTCGACGGCTCGATCAAGCACACGAGCGTGATCGGCATCGGCGGGTACCACCTCTCGAACGACATCGCGGTCGGATTGCGCACGCCGTTCGAGGAAGCCGAGCGCATCAAGAAGCGCTTCGGCGTCGCGAGCGCGCGCTTCCTCGGCAGCGACGACATCATCACCGTGCCGAGCGTCGGCGGGCGCCGCCCGCGCGAGGTCTCGCGCAAGGTGCTGTGCGAGATCATCGAGCCGCGCATGGAGGAGATCCTCGGCCTCGCGCATCAGGAGATCGTCAAGAGCGGCCTCGACACGCGCATTCCGTCGGGCGTGGTCCTAACAGGTGGCTGCGCCGCGTTATCAGGGATCCAGGAGCTCGCGGAAGAGATCTTCGAAGCGCAGGTGCGGCTCGGCGCGCCGGCGAACGTGGGCGGCCTGCAAGACATCGTGCGCGACCCGATGTACGCGACCGGCGTAGGCCTGATCCTGTTCGGGTACGCGCAAGCGAAGGGCAAGAGCCCGAGCCGCTTCCGGATCCGCGACGAGGGAATCTTCCGGCGCGTGAAGCAGCGCATGCGCGACTGGTTCTACGGCGACCTCGAGTAGCGGCGCATGGATGCTGGGTCCGGGCGAGCGCGGCTCCGGAAGCGCGAGCTGGCCAGCGGCGGCTGGAGACCGCCCCGACCCGACTCGCAGAATTTCGAGACAAACCCGCGGATTTCCTGGGATTCCCTGGTTAGATTTGCGTAGACGCGCTGATGGGGCGCGCAGGGGGGTGAGATGGCGAACGATCGAGACCGGCGGGGCGAGGATCGCCCGCTGGGCAAACTGGGCGGGGGCCTCGACCTACTCGAGGTCGGGCCCGAGGATCGTGCTGACGACGACCTGCTCGAGTTCGAGGACGCGGGCGAGCTGAAGGCGAAGATCCGCGTGATCGGCGTCGGCGGCGCCGGCGGCAACGCGCTCGACACGATGATTCGCTGCGGCCTCGCGGGCGTGGAGTTCATCGCCGCGAACACCGACGCGCAGGCGCTCACGCACAAGCTCGCACCGACGAAGGTGCAGCTCGGCACGCAGGTCACGCGCGGCCTCGGCTGCGGCGCGAACCCGGAGCGCGGGCGCGCGGCGGCGATCGAAGATCGCGACAAGCTGCGCGACTTGTTGATCGGCAGCGACATGGTGTTCGTGACCGCCGGCATGGGCGGCGGCACAGGCACCGGCGCAGCACCGGTGATCGCCGAGATCGCGCGAGAGGTCGGCGCGCTCACGGTGGCGGTCGTGACGAAGCCGTTCCCGTTCGAGGGCAAGCAGCGCGGGCGTCACGCGGACAAGGGGCTCGAAGAGCTTCACCGCGTGTGCGACACGCTGATCACGATCCCGAACCACCGCCTGCTCGCGCTCGCCGGCAAGGACACGCGGATGCAGGAGTCCTTCCGCATCGCCGACGACGTGCTGCTCGGCGCGGTGAAGGGCATCTCGGACCTGATCACGGTGCACGGCCTGATCAATCTCGATTTCGCAGACGTGCGCACGATCATGAACGAGATGGGCCAGGCGCTGATGGGCACCGGCATCGGCGTCGGCGAGAGCCGCGCGAAGGACGCCGCCTACGCCGCGATCTCGAGCCCGCTGCTCGAGGACGTGTCGATCGACGGCGCGCGCGGCGTGCTGATCAACATCACCGGCGGCACCGACATGACGCTGTGGGAGGTGAACGAGGCTTCGACGCTGATCCAGGAGGCGGCGCACGAGGACGCGAACATCATCTTCGGCGCGGTGATCGACGAGAACATGAAGCCCGGCGAGATCCGCGTGACGGTGATCGCGACGGGCCTCGAGGGCGAGCGCAAGCTCGTCGCGCCGGATCGCGGCGCGGCGACCGCGCGCCCCGCGCCGCCGAGCGAGAGCGTGTACGTGCAGCCGATCCGCCGCGAGGCCGCCCCGCAGCCGCGCGCCGAGAAGCCCGTGATCGCGGCGCCGGCGCCCGCACCGGCGCCCCAGACGCAGCGCGCCGCGGCGTCCGTGGTGCAGATCCACGAGCCGGCACAGGCGCCCGAGTTCGTCTCGCCCTTCGAGGACGAGTACGACGTGCCCGCGTTCCTGCGCAAACGCCGCGTCGCCGCGGCTGCCGGCGCGAACGCGAGCGCGGACGACGACGAGCTTCCGGCGTTCCTGCGAAAGACCGCGGACTGATTAGGCCCTGCGAGCCGCCGAGCGGTTCGCAAACATGAGAGCGGCGCCTCCGCACGAGTCGCGGAGGCGCCGTTTCCATTTCCAGGACTCGCCGCCGAGCCTGCGGAGCCGCCATGTCCCAAGACCTCGTCCTCATCGATCGCCGTGCGGACGGCGTCGCCGTGCTCACGCTGAACGACGAGCCGCGCCTCAACGCCATGACCGAGGCCATGGGCGGCGCGATCTCGGGCGCGGTCGCGAAGCTGAGAGAAGATGCGAGCGTGCGCGCGGTCGTCCTCACCGGCGCGGGCCGCGCGTTCTCTGCGGGCGGCGACCTCGACATGCTGGTGCGCATGACGCAGGCCGGAAACGCGGACCGCGGCGGCCCGACGCGCGCGGCGCACCGCGCGTTCATGGGCCGCTTCTATCGCAGCTATCTCGCCGTGCGCGACTTCCCGGTTCCCACCATCGCGGCCATCAACGGTCCCGCGATCGGCGCCGGCCTCTGCGTCGCACTTGCCTGTGATCTGCGCATCGCCGCACGCGAAGCCAAGCTCGGCCTCAACTTCACGAAGCTCGGCATCCACCCCGGCATGGCCGCGACCTGGACGCTGCCGCGCATCGTGGGCAACGCGATCGCGGCCGAGCTCATCTACACGGGCCGGATCGTCGGCGGCGAGGAGGCGGCGCGCATCGGGCTCGCGAACCGCGCGGTTGCGCGCGAGGAAACGCTGCCCGCAGCCCTCGCGCTCGCGAGCGAGATCGCGGCGGCCGCCCCGGTGGCGGTACGCGGCGCGAAGCGATCCCTCGCAATGAGCGCCGGGAGCGACATCGGCGCGCAGCTCGACCAGGAAGCCTCCGAGCAGGCGCTCTGTTACGAGAGCGCGGACCTGCTCGAAGGCCTCGCTGCGGTGAAGGACAAGCGAGAGCCGCGCTTCCAGGGCAACTAGCGGCGGCGCTCGCGACGGCGACGAAGACGATCTCGACGTGACGCCGATCACGGCAAGAATTTCCCGCGAGAACATTCTCAACTCGTGACGCGCGAAGACGAAACGTTCGTGCGGAACTCACACGAGGGACAGAACGAGATGTCGGCGGCAGTCGCGAGCGCACTCAAGAGCAGCAATCTCTGGCTCACCGTCGCGTACATCGCCGCGCTCTTGTTGCTGGCCAAGGCCTACGCCTAAGGGCCGAGAGTTCGGCATCGCCGGCAGCGAGGCGCGGCGATTTCTCCTTGTTTACTTCGCATCGGGCTCGAAGACTCGCCCGCTGCTGCGCGCTTCGCTTGCGGCCTCGGCCGACATGCTTGGCAGGAGCGTTTGACTTCGAGGTCGCTCCAGCTCTCTCGCGAGCGCGGCAATGCACCGAGGTGGCTTCAGGCGCGTCGCCACCTCGGTGCATTGCCGCGGCTACACGAGTGTCGGAGCGAACTCGAAGTCGAACGCTACTCGGTGCGTGTCGGCCGAGGCGCAAGCGAAGCGCGCAGCAAACCGCGGAGTCTTCGACGCGGTTTGCGAAGTAAACAAGGAAGAGCGAGCGACCTCGGTGACGTTGACCGCCTCTACCTCGGCGCCGCCTACAACGCCTCGCTAATCCCCACGATCTCGCTCGCGTTGAAGAAATAGGAGATCTCGAGCTTGGCGGTTGCGGGGGCGTCGCTGCCGTGGGCGGCGTTGCGCTCGATGTCGGTGCCGAAGTCGCCGCGGATCGTGCCCTTGGGCGCCTTCTTCGAGTCGGTCGGGCCCATCAGGTCGCGGTTCTTTTGGATCGCGCCCTCGCCCTCGAGCACGCTGATCACGACCGGGCCGCTCGTCATGAACTTCACGAGATCGCCGTAGAACGGGCGCGCCTTGTGCACCGCGTAGAAGCCGCGCGCGAGCTGCTCGCTCAAGTGGACCTTCTTGACCGCGAGGATTGTTAGGCCCGCGGCCTCGAAGCGGCGCAGGATCTCACCCGTCGCACCCTTCGCGACGGCATCCGGTTTCACGATCGACAGCGTGCGTTCGACGGCCATGTGCAGCGACTCCCTGGGAAAAAGAGGGGCGCACCATAGCCAGTCCTTTCGTGAACTTCGCTCGCCTGCGGCTCGCTGCGCGCGCTCTGCGCGACCTGCGGTCGCACTGGATCGCTTGCGTTCGCCACGCACGCCGAGTTGCGTCGGGCTTGACCAGCTCCAGGAGGAGGACGATCCGCCGCCGGCAGACTACGGGGTCAAGACGATCTTCCCGAAGTGCTCGCTCGCGGCGAGCGCGCGGTGTGCTTCCGCGGCGTCGGCGAGCGGGAGCACGCGGTGCACGACGGCGCGGATGCGGCCCGCGGCGAGGTCGTC
>VGRF01000019.1 GCA_016875395.1 Deltaproteobacteria bacterium
GCGTTCGCCGCGCGCGGGCTCCCGCGCGTCGAGCGCGCGGAGGCGGCTGCTCAGCCCGGCGCCTGGCTGGCAGGCGCGCAGACCGTCGCGCGCACGCCGGCGCTGCGCGTGCCTGTGGGCCTGACCACCGCGATCGGCGTGTTCTTCATGGGACCGTTCATCGTGGGCTTCCCGATCATCGTGCGCGACTTCTACCAAGGCGGTGCCGCCGAGCTCGGCTGGATCCTCGCGACCTTCCCGCTCGGCACGATCCTCGGCTCGCTGGCGATTCGCCTGCGCGGCGGCATCGCGCGCAAGGGCCGCGCGATGCTGCTCGCGATGACGAACGGCGCGCTCAACCTCGCGCTGCTCTCGGTCGGGCTGCCGTACTGGGGATTCCTGCTGTGCGCGCTCGCCTGGGGCACCGGCGGCGCCGTCTTCATCAATTCGAGCCGCGCGCTCGTGCAGCAGACCGCGCAGCCCGACCAGCGAGGACGGGTGCTCGCCGTCTACCAGCTCGGATTCGTCGGCAGCGGCCCGCTCGGCATGGCGCTCACCGGCTTTCTCGTCGACGCGTTCGATCCGCTCACCGCACTGCGCATCTGTGCGGCGTGCATGGCGGTCGTGATCGCGTGCGTCGCGACGCTGTCGAGCGCGCGAAAGCTCTGACGCCGACGTTTGGGGCCCGGCACGGACCCTCTGACGCGCCGCGCGTCAGGCTTTGCTCCGGAAGTCGAAGAGGATTTTCACCGCGCCGCTCTCGCCTTGCGCGTGCGCCGCGGCGAAAGCCTCGCGGTACTGCGCGAGGCGGAAGCGGTGCGTGAGGAGCGGCGTCACGTCGAGGCCG
Organism: Deltaproteobacteria bacterium; assembly: GCA_016875395.1. Taxonomy (NCBI): domain Bacteria; kingdom Pseudomonadati; phylum Myxococcota; class Myxococcia; species Deltaproteobacteria bacterium. Next base: position 827 of record VGRF01000019.1, read on the forward strand.
CGCTGCACGAGCTCGAAGTACCACCGCATCGCGTGCTGGCGGCGTCCGCCGATCGTCTCGAAGCCGAACGCGTTCGAGCCGACCAGCGCGAGCTCCTTGAAGTAGAGCGGCGTCCACTCGAAGCGACGCGGCGTCTCGACGCCCGTGACCGAGATGCGCCCGCGGCTGCGCGTGACGCGCACGCCCACCTCGAGCGTGGCCGGCAAGCCGACCGTGTCGTACACGACGTCCACGCCCCCTAACAACATGGGCAGGCCGCGCCACGGCGCCACTTCCTCGGCGGCCGTCTCCGCCGCGATCGCCGCGACGATCTCGTGTGCCGGATCGTGCGCGAGCACGCGCACGGCGCCGAGCTTCTCCGCGAGCGCGCGCTGATGCGCGAAGCGCGCGACCGCGAGCACGCGCACGCTGGGATGCAGCGCGCGCAGCGCCGCGATCGCGCACAGCCCGAGCGTCCCGCAGCCGTAGACGAGCGCAGTGCCGCCGACCGGCGGTGGGCTGTGCAGAATCGAGTGCAGCGAGACGGAGAACGGATCCGCGAGCACGGCCTGCTCGTCACTCACCGAGTCCGGCACGGCGATGCACTGAGAGGCGTGCGCGGGCACGAGCGGGGCAAAGCCACCCGTGGCCGCGCGCGAGTTGCCGTGATGAATGCCCGGCGGCAGCGCACCCTGGCGAAACGACGTGCACTGCGCGAGCTCACCGCGCTCGCACCACGCGCAGAGCGGGAGCCCGCGCGTCGCGCAGGAGAGCCACGGGTTCAGCACCACGCGCGTGCCGGGCGCGATCTCCGCGCGAGGTCCGGCGCGCTCGACCGTGGCGACGACCTCGTGCCCTAACACCTGGGGGAACGAGATCATGCCCGTCATCGGGTTGTCGAAAGCCCCGTTCAGGAACACCTGCTTCGCATCGCTGCCGCAGATGCCCGTGAGCCGCGTGCGCAGCACCACCCAGTCGTCCGCCAGCGGCTGCGGCTCCGCGATCTCGCGCAAGCGAAGCGGAGCGAGCGGCCCGGTGAAGGCGCGAGGCGTGAGCGCCGCGAGCAGCTTCGTCGCGAGGATGCGCGGCAGCGCGTTCTCGAACACGAGGGCCTGCATGCGCGGAGCTTACGCCGCTCGCGCGCGGCGGCCGAAAAGACGAGAGGCGGGAGCCCGTGAGGGCCCCCGCCTCTGTCGGGTCGCGATCGGACTAGATCTCGATCCCGAACTCGACTCCGAGGTATCGCGGCGCGCCCCAGTTCTGGAAGCCGCCGGCCCCGAGGAAGAGGATCAGGTCGATGTACTTCTCGTTTGCCAGGTTCTTCCCGACGAACGCGGCTCGGACCTCTCGCTCACCCCAATTCCACGTGTAGGCGAGGTTGGTCTCGAACATGTCGTACTTCGACTGGAAGAGCGGCGTCCCTCCGAACGCTCCGAGCACGTACTCGTCGGTCCGCTTCCAGCGCACGTCCGCCGATGCGCGGCCCGGGCCGAGGTCCAGCCCGTACGACAAGCCGAGCGTCCACGCGAACTTCGGTTGCCGGAACAGCTCGAAGCCCGACCGGCTGCACGGCTGCGGTCCCGCCGGGAAGCACGCCACGTCGATGGGCGGTCCGGGCGGCCGCGGGAAGTTCTGGTTGGTCGGGTCGGGAAGATCCTGCGGGTTCTGGAGCGAGTCGAGCAGCTCGCCCGCCTGATAACCGAACGTGAAGTAGGTGCGCAGGTCCTCCGTGATGTTGAACGAGGTCTCCAGCTCTGCGCCGTACAGCTCGGTGGTGCCGTGGTTGAGGATCAACGTGTTGGTGCCCGGCGGAGTCGGGATCGTGATGATCGAGCTGAACTGCGCTCCTTCCAGCTTGGTGAAGAAGCCGGCCACGTTGAACGTGAAGCGCCCGTCGAACAGCTCCGACTTGAAGCCGAGCTCGTGCGCCGTCGTGTCCTCGGGGTCGAACGGCGCGCGCAAGGGATCCGTCGCTCGCATGCTGAAACCACCGCTGCGGAAGCCCTCGGCGTAGCGGTAGTAGACCTGCATCGGCGTGTCGGAGGACAACAGCTCACCGACGTCGACGCGGGTGCTGGCTTCGAACACCACGTCGTCCCAGCTGTCGGACACGTCCGGCACGGTGATGAACGGCGAGCCTTCGGTCCCGGTGATGTCCGGGGCGAGCGGCGCGAAGCGCGAGCGGAAGTCCTTCTTCTCCTTGATCCAGCGCAGACCCGCGCTGACGTTCCACCACTCGAACACGTCGAAGCCGAGCGAGCCGAACACTCCGTAGGACTTCGTGTCCTGGCCCGAGGTCTGCACCGTGTAAGTGGGAGGGAACACGCAGATCTGGGTGCCCGGCACGGCGAGGCTTTCCGGGCCGTTCCGCCAGGTCGGCACGATCGCGGGGCAGAGGCCCGCCGCACCGAGGAACGGAAGGCCGACGCCGACCTGCAAGATGATCTCGCTCTTCTGCTGGAAGTCGATGTCTTCGTCGGTGAAGTAGAAGCCGGCCGCGTACTGGAGGCGGCCATCCATCAAGTCGCCCGCGAAGCGCAGCTCTTGCGAGAACACGTCGAAGAACTGATGACGCCGGGTGTGCAGGCGCGCGAAAGGCTCGTTCGGGTCGCTCAGGAGCGGATTCGCGGCGTTGAAGAAGCCGCCATCGAAGTCCTGAAGCACGAGGTCTCGGCTGTTCCAGTACGCCGAAATCGAGGTAAACGTGCCGAAGTCGGTCTCCCAGTTGATCTCGAGCGCCGGGAGCGAGAGGTCATAGAACTGCGCTTCCTTCGGGCTGCGGTCCGACCGATTGATCCACGGATTGTCGCCGTCGGAAAGTGCGTCCTGCGGCGGAATGTCCCCGCGGTCGCGAATCCAGTCGTAGGACAGCGTTGCGGAGAAGTCCTCCGTCGGCTGGAACAGCAGCTTGAGCGCGACTGCGGTGTAGTCGAGACCACCGCGATCCTCGCCCGTAAAGCTGTTCCTCCAGAAGCCGTCCGACTTCTTGTAGGTGACGCCTCCGCGTAGAGCGAGCGTCTCTTCGTTGAGCGGCACGTTGACCACGCCCTGGACGCCGTACTGATTCCCGTCGCCCTCACCGTCGTAGTTGCCGTAGTTCGCGGCGAAGCGAGCCTCGTACTCGCCGAGCTTCGGCTGGCCGCGCCGGATCACGATCGTGCCGGCGGAGGTGTTGCGGCCGAAGAGCACGGCCTGGGGGCCGCGATTCACGGTGATCTGCTCGATGTCGAACGTGTCGACGAGCTGACCGGTGTTCGACGGAAGGAAGACGCCATCGACCACAACGCCCACGTTCGAGGTTTGCGTCTTCTCGATGTCGGCGTAGCCGAGGCCGCGGATGTAGATCGCGCCCGCGGAGGGGCCCGCGATGTTGTTTCCGATGAACACGTTCGGGGCGAGCTGGTCGAAGTCGCGCAGCGTCGACGGCGCGATCGCCTTGATCGCTTCGCTGCCGAACGCGCTGACCGAGATCGGCACTTCCTGGATCGACTCCTCGCGCAGGCGCGAGGTCACGACGATCTCTTCGACTCCCTCTTGCTGAGGCGCCGGCGCCGCCTGCTCGGGTGCTGCCGGCGGCGCTGTTTCCTGAGCCGCTGCCGGGAGAGTGAGGCTCATCGCAATGCATGCGCCGAGGCATCGGAACTGTCGTCGTACCACGAGGTCCCCCAATTGTTAGGCCCAGCCCGAGCGACCCTCCGCGGACCGCTCGCGCATCCAGGACTTTGCCGCCGACGCGGCTCACCCCGACTGGGCTGTCGCCGACACTACCACCGAGCCGGTACGATTTGAACACGTTTTCCGCGGAAGAGTCGCGGTGTTGGGGACCGGGTTGCGAGACGCCGAGTCGCCCGCGTATCGCGAGAAACGGGCTGTCGCGGCTCAGCCAGCGAGCCGGCGGGCCACCTCGACGAGTGCCGCGCACGATCGCGCGGTCTTCTCGAGGTCGACGGCGTACGGCCATCGATCGTCGGGCGCGTGGAAGAACGGGTTCGTGCCGAGCACAGAGAGGTAGGGGCGGCTCGCGACCTCGCGTACCTCGCCGAGCGGCGGTGTCTCGGGGCCAACGATGCTGCCGAGCGGCTGCTCCACGCCGGCGAACGCCTCGCGCGCGAGCGCGGCCATCTCGTCGCTCGAGGCCTGCACCATCATCTCGCCCCGCGCCGCGGCGAAGTTGGCGCCGAGGTGAAGCCACGCCTGCGCACTCGCGAGGACGGGATGCGCGGCGAGCCACGCGTGCAGCCCGAGGTGCCCGAGCTCGTGCCCGCTCGACGCGACGAACACGACGTCGCGCCGCGGCGGCGCGTCGTAGAGGGCGCGCGCGATCTCGAGGAACGCCGCGAGCCCGCCGCCGCGCTCGCTCGCGCACGCCCACCAGCCGCTGCGCGGCGTCATCACCACGAGCGGCGCTGCCTCGGCATCCGCGCCGCGGATGCGCGCCGTCACGTTGAGTGCGTACGCCGGCACGCGCTCCGCGAGCACCACCACGTGCGCCTGCGCTCCGGCGCGCGCGCCCTCCTCCACCGCGAACGTGTGTGAGCCCGCGAGCTGCACGACCGGCGTCGCGTCGGGGTTCGCAAAGCGCTCGGCGTTGATGAGCGCGAGATCTCCGTGCGCAGCGCCGCGCTCCGGCAGCACGAGGATCGCGCGGTGCACGCCTGCGATGCGCGCGCGCTCGAATCGCGCGAGCAAGTCGCCGCGCGGACTCGGTGCGAGGCGCGCGTAGGCGATCTCCGCGCTCGACCCGAGCGCGCCGAGCCGGCCGCGCACGCCTTCGGGCGGCGTGACGCCGCCGTCGAACGCGGGGAGCCCGTGGCGGCGCTGGCCACCGAACGCGACATCGGCCTTGTATGGATCGAAGCGCGCGACCTCGAAGCGTTCGAGGCGCGCTGCGAGCCCGCAGTCCGCGAGCGCGCGCACGAGCCAGCCCGCGCTCTTCTCGTCGACTCGCGTGGCGGTGCGGTGCTCGCCCTGCTGGTCGTACTCGGCGATGACCTCGGCGATGCGGTCCATGCGCGCGACGTGCGCGTCCGCGTCTTCGGCCCGCCCCGCACGCGCCCAGCCGAGGACGGACGATGCGAGCGCGCTGCCTAACAACGCGCGGCGCGTGAGCGATGCGGCATACACTCGGCTCGCCGCCTCCTCGCGCGGCGAGGAGGCCCGATGAGCGCGCCGGCTGAGCCCCAAGATCGCATCGAGCTTCGTCACTACGCGTTCCTCGCACTGTTGACGCTGCTCAACGTGGTGAACTTCGTCGACCGCCAAGCGCTGCCGAGCTTCGCGAACTTCATCAAGCCCGAGCTCGCGCTCTCGGACACGCAGTGGGGCCTGCTCACCGGCATCGCGTTCATCGTGTTCTACGCGACGATGGGCCTCTTCACCGGCGCGCTCGCCGACATGTTCCATCGGCCGCGCCTGATCACGATCGGGCTCACGTTGTGGAGCCTGCTGACGGCGGCGACTGGATTCGCCACGGGCTTCTGGTCGCTCGCAGCGGCGCGCGCGCTGATCGGGGTCGGCGAGTCGGTGCTCACGCCCACCGCGATGTCGATCCTCTCGGACCGCTTCCCCGCCTCGCGCCTCGGCCTCGCCTCGGGCCTCTACTACATGGGCGTGCCGATCGGCAGCGGCGTGAGCTTGCTGGTCGCCGGCTACCTCGCGCCCGAGATGGGCTGGCGCGGCTGCTTCAAGCTGCTCGGCGTGATCGGCCTCGTGTTCGCCGCGGTGATGCTGTTCGTGCGCGAGACGCCGCGGAAGAAACCCGCGGGCGCCGCAGCGGCCGCGCCGCAGCACAGCCTCGCTGAGATCTCCGCGATCGTCGGCAGCGCGCTGCGCTCGTCGCCCGCGCTGCTCTGCACGATGGGCGGCGGCATCGCGTTCCATTTCATTCTGGGCGCCGCGGTCGTCGATCAGCTGTGGCTCGCGAACGAACGCGGCTTCGATCGCGCCTACATCGCGCAAATCTCGGGCTGGATCGCCGTCGCGGGCGGGATCACCGGCAACATCCTCGGCGGCATGGGCAGCGACTGGTTCCTGCGCCGCACCGGTCTCGGGCGCCCCACGTTCCTCGCGCTGCTGATCGTGCTGTTCGCGCCGCTCGCGTTCGCGTACCGCCTCGCAGACCCCGCCGGCCCGTGGTTCTGGCTGGGGATGATCCTCGGCAGCGTGCAGCTCGGGATGTTCTACGGCCCCACCTTCGCGAGCGTGCAGGAGCTCGTGCCGCCGAACGTGCGCGCCACCGTGGTCGGCCTCTACATCATGCTGCTCAACGTCGTCGGCCTCGGCATCGGCATCACCGGCTCCGGCGTGATGATCGACGCGCTGCGCGCGGAGGGCGCCGCCGATCCGTACACGCAGACTCTGGTCGCGTTCACCGCGCTCTCGCTGCTCGCGCTGCCGCTGTTCTGGTACGCCGGCCGCCGCTTCGTGCGCGATCGCGAGGCGCTCTACGCAAAGCTGGGTGCCGGCGCGTGAGCGCGGGCTAGCGTCTTTTCCGTCCTCGATCTCGAACCCGGCAAGCGAAGCGCGCAGCGAGGCGAAGTCTTCGGAGCCGAGCGGAGTCCACCAGCATGGCCGGCATCGTGCGTTACGGCAGCTACGTCCCCTTCTTCCGCCTGCAGCGCAAGGCGATCGGCGCGGGCAAGGGAGAGCGCGCCGTCGCGAGCTTCGACGAGGATGCCGTCTCGATGGCGGTCGAGGCCGCGCGCGAAGCGATGCGCGCGGCGCCGGCGGTGGACTCGCTGCTGTTCGCGACGACGAGCCCGCCCTATGCGGAGAAGCTGAACGGCACGACGATTCACGCCGCACTTCAGCTCCCGAGCAAGGTGCGCTCGATCGATCTCGGCACGTCGTCGCGCATGGGCCTCGGCGCGCTGCTCACGGGCCTCGACCTCGCGGCCGCGGGCAAGCGCGCGCTCGTGTGCGCCAGCGACGTGGTGGTCGGCGCGCCCGGCGGCGGGCGCGAGAGCGCGAGCGGCGATGCGGCCGCGGCGTTCGTGACCGGCCCCGACTCCGAGAGCGGCGCGGTGCTGATCGGCAGCGCCTCCGCGACGACCGAGATCCTCGACGTGTGGCGCCTCCCCGAGGACCGCTTCGCGAAGAGCTGGGAAGAGCGCTTCAGCGCCGACATGCTCGCGCCGCTCGTGGCGGACACCTGCGCGCGCGCCCTCGCCGACGCGAAGATCGCGCCCGCGGACCTGACCACGGTGATCGCGGACGCCGCGAACCCACGCGCGATCGCGAACCTCCCGAAGGGCCTCAAGCTGAAGCCCGAGCAGAGCGCGGACCTGCTCGGCGAGAACGTCGGCCGCACCGGCGTCGCGCACTCGCTGCTGACGCTCGCGCGCGCGCTCGACGCGGCGAAGCCCGGCGACCGCATCCTCGTGCTCTCGCTCGCCGACGGCTGCGACGCCGCGGTGTTCGAGGTGACGAGCCGCATCGCGCAGGCGCGCCCGAAGCACACGGTCGACGCGTGGATCGCCTCGAAGCGAAACGACCTCGCGTACAACACCTATCTCAAGTGGCGCGGCATCCTGCCCTTCGAGCCGCCGCGTCGCCCCGATCCCGAGCGGCCCGCGGCGCCGCCGATGGCGCGCAGCCTCGGCTGGAAGCTCGGCTTCGTCGGCTCGCGCTGCGCCGACTGCGGCATGGGTCAGCTGCCGCCGCAGCGCGTCTGCCTCAAGTGCGGTGCCGTCGACCACATGCGCGACGAAGACTTCGCCGAGAAGCGCTGCAAGATCGCGACCTACACGCTCGACTACCTCGCGTACTCGCTGAATCCGCCGACCGTGGCCGGGGTGATCGACTTCGAGGGCGGCGGACGCGTCACCTGCGAGGTCACCGATGTCGAGCCCGCGGCGGTGAAGATCGGCGACGAGCTCGAGATGACCTTCCGCCGGCTCTACACCGGCCAGGGCGTCCACAACTACTTCTGGAAGGCACGCCCGCGCCGCTAGCGCGCCGTAACAACTTCACTCCGAGGAGAACTCCATGGCATCTCGTGGCATCTGCGATCGCGTCGCAATCGTCGGCATGGGCTGCACGTCGTTCGGCGAGCACTGGGACAAGGGCGCCGACGACATGCTGGTCGAGTCGACGCAGGAGTCGTTCAAGAGCGCGAACGTCTCGAAGGACCAGGTCGACGCGTACTGGCTCGGCACGATGGGCAGCGGCGTCTCCGGCCTCGTGCTGAGTGAGGCGATCAAGATCGACTACAAGCCCGTCACCCGCCTCGAGAACATGTGCGCGACCGGCAGCGAAGCGATCCGCAACGCGGCCTACGCGGTCGCGAGCGGCGCCTACGACCTCGTGATGGCGGTGGGCGTCGAGAAGCTGAAGGACTCGGGCTTCTCCGGACTCGTTACGGGCACCGTGCCGGACGACGGCACGCGCCCGAGCCTCACGGCGCCGGCGATGTTCTCGCTGCTCGCGCCGGCGTACGCCAAGAAGTACGGCGTCGACGAGGGCACGCTCAAGGACGTGATCTCGCGCATCGCGTGGAAGAACCACGTGAACGGCGCGAAGAACCCGAAGGCGCAGTTCAAGAAGGAAGTGCCGATCGAGACGATCAAGGCGAGCCCGAAAGTCGCGGGCATGTTCGGCGTGTTCGACTGCTCGGGCGTGAGCGACGGCTCCGCCGCCGCGATCCTCTGCCGCGCGGAAGACGCGCACAAGTACACGGACAAGCCGATCTTCATCAAGGCGCTCTCGTTCGCCGCGGGCCCGGCGGAGGGCAACTTCTCGCAGGACTACGACTTCACCACCTTCCAAGAGGTCGTCGCGAGCGCCAACGAGGCGTACAAGCAGGCGGGCATCACCAACCCGCGCGAGCAGATCTCGATGGCGGAGGTGCACGACTGCTTCACCGCGACCGAGCTCGTGCTGATGGAAGACATGGGCTTCTCGCCGCGCGGCACCGCGTGGAAGGACGTGATGGCGGGCCGCTTCGACGGCAACGGCGCGCAGCCGGTGAACCCCGACGGCGGGCTCAAGAGCTTCGGCCACCCGATCGGCGCGAGCGGATTGCGCATGATGTACGAGATGTGGCTCCAGCTGCGCGGCGAGGCGGGCCCGCGCCAGATCAAGAGCCCGAAGTACGGCCTCACGCACAACCTCGGCGGCCAGCCGGGCCGCTGCGTGAGCTTCGTCTCGATCGTCGGCGTGTAGTCCAGCACGTCGCGCTTTGGGCGACTCGGCAGAAAACCGAAGAGGCGGCGTGGATTCCCTTCCCCGCCGCCTCTTGCTTTCCGCGCTCGCCGTCGCCCTCTTCCTCGCGCTGCTCGAAGGCGCCGCGAGCTGGACGTACGCGATCGCGAAGACGCGCGAGCAGCTCGCCGCGGGCAAGCGTCCCGAGCATCGCCACGCGCAGTACGACGCGACGCTCGGCTGGGTGAACACGCCGGGCGCATTCGTGCGCGATGCCTACGGCCCCGGCAAACACTTCACCGTGAACGCGCAGGGCTTTCGCGCGCGCGACGACTACACGCGCGAGGTGCCAGCCGGCCGCAAGCGCGTGCTGTTCGCGGTCGACTCGTTCACGATGGGCTTCGGCGTCGGCGACGACGACACCTACCCCGCGCAGATCGAGCGCCTCGAGCCGCGCATCCAGAGCGCGAACCTGGGAATGGGCGCGTACGGCGTCGACCAGGCTTGGCTGAGCTTGCGCAGCGAGCCCGCACGGATCGACAAGCACCTGATCGTGCTCGCCTTCATCGCGCACGACTTCCGGCGCATGGAGCTCGACTTCTACATGGCGCCGAAGCCGCGCCTCGCGCTGAAGGACGGCGCGCTGGAAATCGAGAACGCGCCCGTGCCCGAGCGCAGCGCGAAGGAAGACGCCCGCTTCGCCCTGCGCGAGTTCTTCACGTGGCTCGATCTCGGCAAGCTGTTCGGGCGCGCGGCGAGAGCGCTCGCGCCCGAGCGTCCCGACGCGGCGCCGAGCATCGACACCGACGACGCAGCCTTCCCGCCCCTCGCGCGCGCGATGTTCGCAGAGCTCGCCGCTCAGTCGGCGCGCGACGGCGTGCCCGTAGTGCTCGCCTTCATCCCCACGCGCGACGAGCTGCGCAGGGGCGAGCACGTGATTCGCGACTGGACGCAGCGCGAAGCGGCGAAGGCTTGGCTCGCGTCCTTCGATGCGACCTCCGCCTTCGCGCGCGCCGAAGACCTCGAAGCGCTCTACCTCGAAGACGGTCACCCCTCCGAAGTGGGCAACGCGCTCCTCGCCGCCGAGATGCTCCCCGTGCTGAGGGACGCGCTCGCCCTCGCTCCGCCCGAGCTTCCGCCGAGTCCTCCGGCCGCCGACTGAGCACGGGGCCAAAGGCAAGCGAAGTCGACGCGGTAGCGTCACGCGCATGAGCGACACCGCGCGATTCGAGCTGCTCGCCTCCGGCTACGGCCTGATCGAAGGGCCCACCGTCGCGCCCGAAGGCGGGCTGTACTTCAGCGACGTGCTCGGCGGCGGCATCTTCCACCTCGCGGCGGGCGGCGCCGTAACGACCGTGGTGCCGAAGCGGCGCGGCGTCGGCGGCATCGCGGCGCACGCGGACGGCGGCATCGTGTGCAGCGGGCGCGACCTCATCCACGTGAAGGACGGCGTCACGCGCACGCTGTTCGCGATCGACGGCCTGCCCGGCTGGAACGACCTCTGCACCGATGCGCGCGGGCGCGTGTACGCCGGCGCGGTGCGCTTCCGCGTCTTCGATCGCGACGTGAAGGTCGTGCCCGGCGAGTGCTGGCGCATAGACGCCGCGGGCAAGGCGAGCCAGATCTACGACGACGTCATCCACGCCAACGGCATCGCGGTATCGCCCGACGAACGCTGGCTCGCGCACTCCGACACGCGCGGCGCGCGCGTGATCGTGCACGCGCTGCGCGAGGACGGCTCGGTGGCAGAGCGCCGACACATTCCGGTGTCGGGCCACGCCGACGGCCTCGCCTTCGACGAGACCGGCGCGTTCTGGGTCGCCCTCGCCGGTGCGGGCCGCATCGACCGCTTCGCGCTCACGGGCGAGAAGCTCGGCTCGCTCGCGGTGCCCGCGCGCATGGTCACCAGCCTCTGCTTCGCGGGAAGCGATCTGCGCGACCTGATCGTGGTGACCGCAGACAACACGCTCGAGCCCGCGGGCAAAGGCGCGCTGCTGCGCACGCGCGCGCCGGTCGCGGGCGCGAGGGTGCATCCGGCGCGGGTGTGATCCCGCATCCCGTGACCCCCATCACCTCAAGTGCGGCCCCGCCTCTCCGATTCATAAGGACGCCACGGAGAGGGGTGCGGGGAACGTGCAGTCGCGGATCGACGCCATGCGGAACGACCGCAAGAGGCTGCTCGCGGAAGCGAACCGCGAGCTGCAGGAGGGCGACGAGCGCGCGGCGATCGTGCTCTATCGGCGCGTGCTGCTCGAGGAGCCGCGCAACGTCGCGGTCGCGCTGAAGGCGGCGCCGCTGCTCGCGCGTACCGCGACCGGGTTCGAGGCGTGGCAGCTGTTCCGCATGGCTTCGCAGGAGCTGATGCGCGCGCGCCGGCGCGAGGAGTGTCTCGCCGCGCTGAAGGAAGCCTGCCGCTGCGTGCCGCACGAGTTCGAAGCGTGGCGGCTGTGCAGTGAGCTCGAGCTGAAGCTCGGCCGCGAAGACGCCGCGTTCGCCACGCTGCTCGAAGGCCGCCGCGCGTTTCGCAGCGCGCCGTTCCGTCCGCAGGCGATCGCGCTGCTCGAGCGCGCGCGCCAGCTCGAGCCGTGGGACATCGAGATCGGCCTCGACCTCGCGCGGCTCTACGCACAGACCGACCAGAAGCACGCGGCGCTCGAGCTGCTCGAGCTGCTCTCGCTGCGCGCGGAAGGCGACGACGTGCGCCGCGTCGCCGCGCTGCGCTTCCGCATCACGCGCTCGCCGAGCGAGCTTTGGCGCTGGGCGTTCGCGTGGATCGCACCACCGGAGCGCCGCACGCGCGACGAGGCGCGGCCAGAGCTCGAGCTGGAGCTGCTCGATCCCGTTCTTCCCGCGGCGGTCGAGGGGCGCTCGCGGCCCGAGCCCACCCTGCCGCTCGTCGAAACCGTCACGGACGAAGACGATCCTGAGACCTGGCACCCGGACGAACGCGTGCACTGAGGAGTGCATCGTGATCCTCGGTTCTGGTACCGAGGGTCTCGGTTCGCCGACGCGCATCGATTCATCGAGGTCGGCTCAGACTTGGGAGCGCGTCGGCGAATCTTCCCCGTTTACTTCGCTCGCCTTCGGCTCGCTGCGTGCTTCGCTTGCGGCCTCGGCCGACCTGCTCGGGTGGAGAGCTCGTCGTCGAGCGCGTTCTGGCGTCGGCTGGGGCGCGTCACCCATCGAGCTTCCACGGGCGCTCCCTCACTTCGCGAGGTCGGAGCGTCCTCGGCGCGCTATGCGGTGAGCCGGGGTTCGATGAAGCGTTTGCGGTAGGCGGCGAAGTCGCTTCGGATCTTTGCTTCGCTGAGGCCGAACTCTTCGAGCGTGTAGTCGTGCGGAGGGCGCTTGTCGCGGCGGTTGTCTTGGAGCCAGGTTGTCAGGGATTCGCGGGCGGCGGGTGTCATCGGGATGCCGAACTGTGCATAGATGCGCTCGACCACCGCGAGCGGCTCGCGCAGGGCGTCTTGGAACCAGACATCGGCGACTTGTTGGGGAGGAATCTTCTCGCGCGACGCGAGGCAACGATCGACCGCCCAGGCCATGCGCGCTTGCCACTGGCGGCCGATCTCGCGCTCGTCGAAGTCGTCGCTCGACATGCGCCAGAGCGAGCGGTTGAGCGAGGCGGCGCTCGGGATCGTCTGCACCGGATCGCGGTGGGTCTGCACGATCAGCGCGCCGGGGAAGACGCGCAGCAGCGTGTCGAGATAGCCGAGGTGCCCCGGCGTCTTCAGCACCCAGCGCTCGCGCAGCGCGCCGCGCTGGCGCTTCTGCCACTGAAGGAATTGCAGGAAGCGGCGCAGGCTCTCGTATGCGGGCGTCCAGTCCTGCCCGTCGAGCCACGCGCGATACGTCGGCACGTTCGTGAACGCCTCGGGCACGTGCGACAGGAACGAGTGCTCGAGCAGCATGATCTCTTCGTCGGGCGCCTGCGCGTCCCACGGATGGATCGAGGCCTGCTCGGGATCGGCGGCGAGAATGCCCGCGACCTCGGCTTCCGCGATTGCGATGCGCGGATCGGGGGCATCCCAGCGCGTGCCCGGCAGCGGTGCCGGGAAGCGCACCTCCCACCAGAGCGAGCCGTGATGCCGCGGATCGCTCGCGAGCAGGCGCTGCAGCATGGTCGTACCCGTGCGCGTCTGCCCCACGACGACGATCGGCGCAGAGATCACTTCGCGCTCGACCTCGGGATTGCGGCGAATCCAGTCCTCGGTGCGCAGCCGTGTCATGAGGGACTCGAGCACGCGGCCGCGCAGCATCGCGATGCCCGTCGCGTTGAGCGGCGCCTCCTCGCGCAGCGAGCGCAGCAGCACGCGCAGCGGCTCACGGAACGCGGCGCTGCCGTAATCACTCAGCCCCGTGGCGCGCTCCGCTTCCGCGAGCAGCGCGCCCTCGTCGAAGGCGGCGCTCGCGGCTTCGCGCTCGATCGTCACGACTGCGGCTCCCCGCTCTCGGCTCCGCTCGCCAGCTCCGCTCGGTAGCGCGCGAGGTCGGGATACGTCGTCGTCTCCCACGCGCCGTCGACGAACAAGTTCGAGCCCGAGATGTAGCCCGCGTCGTCGCTCGCGAGGAAGAGCGCGGCGCGCGCGATCTCGTCCGGCGTGCCCCAGCGCCGCATCGGGATGCGCTCCATGAACGCGCCCTCGAGCCCCGCGACATCGCGGAAGCCCGCCGTCGCCGGAGTGTCGGTGAGCCCAGGCGACACGGTGTTCACGCGGATCCCGTGGCGTGCGAGCTCGAGCGCGGCGTTGCGTCCGAGCATCTCGACGCCGGCCTTGGCGCTCGTGTAGGAGGCCATGCCCACCGCGGGCACGTGCGAGTTGAGCGAGGCGATGTTCACGATCGCGCCGCCGCGTCCGCTCGCGATCATGCGCCGCGCCTCGTGCTTCACCGAGAAGAACACGCCCTTGAGGCAAATGTCGAGCACGGTGTCCCAGTCGGCCTCGCTGAGATCCACGATCTCGCCGAACACGCCGAGGCCCGCGCAGTTGAAGCCGAGGTCGAGCGCGCCGAAGCGCGACACGGCCGCGTTCGCGAGCGCTTCGACCTGCGCCTCGACGCGCACGTCGCACACGACGCCGTGCGCGCTCGGGCCGAGCTCGGCGCACACGCGCGCGAGCGCAGCTCCGTTCACGTCGCCGAGCACGGCGCGCGCGCCTTCCGCAACGAGGCGACGCGAGATCGCGAGGCCGATGCCTGAGGCGCCGCCGGTCACCACCGCGACGCGGCCCTCGAACCTGCGTGTACTCATCTCGACTCCAGTTTGCGCGAGCGGCCCAAGATGGAGCAGCGCGAAGCCCGGCGCCTGCCATTGAACGAGCGCGCGGGCGAACTAGCGTGGCCTAATGACAAAGCCCGCACGGCACCTCGCACTCGCCGTCTCGTTTCTGGCGCTCGCGTGCTCGCCCAGCGATGACACCACGATCGAGTCCGCCGCACGGTCCTCGAGCGACTTCATCGAAGGCCGCGTCACGTCCGGGGGCGGCTCGCCCGAAGCGGGCGTGTGGGTGATCGCCGAGACCGCCTCACTGCCGACGCCCTATCGCAAGATCGTCGTCACCGGCGACGACGGGCGCTTCGTGCTGCCCGAGCTTCCGGAAGCGCAGTATGAGGTTTGGGTGCGCGGCTACGGGCTCGCGGATTCCGCGAGGACGCCCGCCGCCCGCGGCGCGCAGCTCGAGCTGAATGCGACGCTCGCCGACAACGCGCAGCACGCCGCGGCGATTTATCCCGCGAGCTACTGGCTCTCGCTGATCGACATCCCCCACGCCGACCCGCTCGCGTGGACGACGCAGTTCAAGCTCGGCTGCCAGCTCTGCCACCAAGTCGGCAGCGCGCCGACCCGTAACAAGACTCGCGAGCTCTACGACGCGGGGCTACGCAAGGCGCGCGTGATGCATGCGACCGCGGACGCGCTGAACCGCCCGCAGCTGCTCGATGCGCTCGCGGCCTGGAGCGCGCGTACCCAGGCGGGCGAAGTGCCCGAGGCGCCGCCGCGGCCGAGCGGCGTCGAGCGCAACCTCGTGATCACGCAGTGGGCGTGGGGCGACGGCACGACCTACGCGCACGACGAGATCGCGACGGACAAGCGCGACGTCACGGTGAATGCGAATGGTCCGATCTACGGCGTCGACATCGGCAACGACCACACGCTCATCCTCGATCCCACGCTGCACGTCGCTCTGCGCGAGAAGACGCCGACGCTCGGCGGCTTCTCCACGCCCTGGTGCGATCAGACCTACGTGCCGCTCGGCGCGAAGAGCGAGCCGGTCGCCGTGGGCTTCGGCTCGCTCGGCTGCCCGGCGGAAGGCGGCGTCAGCAGCATTCCCCACGGCTACGCGAACCCCGCGAACCCGCACAACCCGATGCTCGACGCCCAGGGCCGCGTGTGGCTCACGACGCAAGTGCGGCGCGAGCACGGCGACGACCTGCCCGCGTTCTGCAAGAAGTCGCCGGTGATCGCGAACAACTACCACCACCGCCAGCTCGGCGTGTTCGACCCGACGACGCGCGAGACCACGCTGATCGACACTTGTTATGGAACGCACCATCTCCAGTTCGACGCGAAGGGCGTGCTGTGGACCAGCGGCGACTCGTACGTGATCGGCTGGTTCGACCTCGCGAAGTGGGATCCCGCGAAGCCCGAGACGCTCGAAGCGGCGCAGGGCTGGAGCGAGGTCGTGATCGACAGCGACGGCGACGCGAAGCCCGACACGCCGCTCGTCGGCTTCAACTACGGCGTGATCCCGAACCCCACGGACGGCAGCGTGTGGACCGCACAACCCGGCCCGAACCCCGGCGAGGGCTTCGCCGATCGCGGGAGGCTCATCCGCTACGACCCGAGGGCGGATCGCCACGAAGCGTTCACGCCGCCCGCGCCGGGTGCGGGCCCGCGCGGCGTCGACGTGGACACGCAGGGCGTGATCTGGGCCGCGCTCGGCGGCACGGGCCACCTCGCGAAGTTCGAGCGCGCGAAGTGCAAGCAGACCTGGGGCCGTGGAGACCAATGCCCCGAGGGCTGGACGCTCTACCGCAGCCCGGGCCCGGTGATGCGCAGCGCGCCTGACAAGCCGACCGAGCTCGGCGCGGACTTCCACTACTACCTGTTCGTCGACCAGTTCGACACGCTCGGGCTCGGCAAGGACACCGTGATCCTCAACGGCACCGGCAGCGACTCGCTGCTCGCCTTCGATTCCAAGCGCGAGACGTGGACCGTGATCCGCGTGCCCTACCCGCTCAACACCTTCACGCGCGGCCTCGACGGCCGCATCGACGACGCGAGCGCGGGCTGGAAGGGCCGCGGCCTCTGGTTCACGAACGGCCTCGACCCGCTGCTGCACAGCGAGATCGCGCAGAGCTACGTGGGCAAGGTGCAGCTCAGGCCCGACCCGCTGGCGAGGTGATCAGGCGTCGAGCTTCCGATAGCGCGGCTTCTTCCCGGTCGTTCCGTACGCGATGCCCGAGAGCTTGCGCAGCTTCCGGAAGCCCGCGCTGTGATCGACGAGGCGCGGGCCGGCAGCGGTTAGGCCGCCGTCGACCACGAGCAGGTGGCCGCTCACGAACACGCTGTCGTCGCTCGCGAGGAAGAGCGCAGCGCCGGCGATGTGCTCCGGCTGGCCGCGATCGGGCCACGGCTGGATCTCTGCGCGCCACTCGTCCGCGGCCTCCTCCTTCCCGCCGTGCATCAGCGGCGTGTAAATCACGCCGGGGCAGATCGCGTTCACGCGAATGCGGTGCTCCGCGAGCTCGAGCGAGGTCGACTGCGTGATGCTCGCGACCGCCGCCTTCGCCGCCGAGTACGCCTGCGCGCCGCCGCCGCCGGTGAGCGCTGCGACCGAGGCGGTGTTGATGATCGAGCCGCCGCGGCCCGCGGCGATCATCGCGCGCGCGGCGTGCTTGATGCCGAGGAACACCGAGCGCGTGTCGATCGCGAAGGTCTCGTCCCACGCGTCGACTTCCGTCTCGGTGATCGGCCCGAACGCGCCGCCGACGCCCGCGTTGTTGAACATCACGTCGAGGCGCCCGAAATCCGCGAGCGCGAGATCGACGAGCCCCGCCACATCGCGCTCTTCCGCGACGTCCGCGCGCACGAAGCGGAGACGCTTCGCGTCGCCGCGCTCCGCGCGCGCGCTCGCGAGGGCTTCGCCCTTCGCGGCGTTCAGGTCCGCCGCGATCACGCACGCGCCCTCGTCGAGGAAGCGCTCGACGCTCGCGAGCCCCATTCCGCTCGCGCCGCCCGTCACGATCGCCACGCGCCCATCGAGTCGTCCGCTCATGCCACTTCTCCCTGCGGAATTGCGTCTCGCGCGCTCAGCTCTTCAGCGCCTTCGCGATCAGCGCGCTCGCGTCCGGCACCCCGCGCGGCACCGTGTAGCCGCGGTCGTCCGCCATGCGCGCGACGTACGCGGCGACATCTTCGATCGTCGCGGCGGGGTTGAAGAAGCCCTCGGTCTCGCCCACGAACACGCGCGCGTAGCGCCCTGCGCCGGCCGTCATCACTTCGCCCGCGAGTGCGCACGACTCGTGGCACAGGTACGCGACGAGCGGCGCGACTTTCTCGGGGCCCATGTGCGGACCGAGCTCACCCGTCAGGCCCGCGGTCATGCGCGTCGCGGCGTTCGGGCTCACCACGTTCGCCTTGATGTCGAACTTCGCGCCTTCGATCGAGAGCGTCCGCGCGAAGCCGACCAGGCCCATCTTCGCGGCCGAGTAGTTCGCCTGGCCGAAGTTCCCGTACGTGCCCGACGGCGAGGACGTCATCACGATGCGGCCGTGGCCCTGCGCACGCATCTTCGCGTAGGCGGGCCGCGTCACGTTGAAGGCGCCGCGCAGGTGCGTGCCGTGCACGGTGTCCCACATCTCGTGGGTCATGTTGTGAAACGCCTTGTCGCGCAGGACGCCGGCGTTGTTGATCACGATGTCGACGCGCCCGAACGCTTCGAGCGCGTGCGCGACGATCGCTTCACCGCCCTCCGCGCTCGCGACGCTGGTGGTGTCCGCGACCGCGATGCCGCGCGCCGCGCTGATCTCCTCCACCACGCTCTTTGCGGGCTCCGCGCTGCCGCCCGAGCCGTCGAGCTCGCCGCCGTTGTCGTTCACGAGCACGCTCGCGCCGCGCGCGGCGAGCAGCTTTGCGTACTCGCGGCCGAGCCCGCGCCCGCCGCCCGTCACGATCGCCACGCGTCCGTCGAATCGAAGCTGAGACATGCGCGCCTCCGTTGCGGACACGCTACCGCCGCGTGCACGTCGCGCGCTCAAGTGCGCCCCGCCAGCGGACGATTCGTCCGCGACGGGAGACGCATGCGCATCGCCACGTTCGCCGCCTTGATCGCGCTCCATCTCGCGGCGCCCGCGTTCGCGGAAGGCGAGATCTACAAGTACACGGACGCGAAGGGCAGCGTGCGCTTCACGACGAAACTCGACGAAGTGCCGCCCGCGCAGCGCGCAGCCGCGCAGGCGAGCGCCGCCGCGCGCGTGAAGAAGTCGCAACCGGCGGCGCCGCCGGCGGCAGCCGCGAGCGACGCCAGCGCGGTCGACACGCACGGCGCCTCCGCGAACGGACGCGTTCGCTCCGCGTCGCAAACCCCGGACGGCATCGCCCTGATCCGCAACCGCCTGCTCAAGGGAACCGCGGCCAGCCACGGCATCGATCCGAAGCTGCCGGTTTGGGGCGTCCTGATGGAGGAAGGCCTCGAGGGTGGCCACTACTACACGCTCGTCGCGCTCGCAGACGGCTCGGGCAGCATCTACTTCAGCACCGGGGGCGGCGTGATCGGCGGCAAGAGCGTGCCCGCGATCAACGCGGCTGCGCGCCGGATGGTCGAGCGAGCGACGCGCGACATGCAGCCCTGCGGTGCTTCGGATCGCGCGTGCTTCGAACAGCGGCCCGTTCTCCAGCCCGAGAAGTTCTTCGGCCCCCCTGGCGGCTCGAACGTCCGCTTCTTGGTGCTCACGTCGCGCGGCGTCTACACACTGTCACCACGGAAGAACCTCACTTCCGAGGAGCTGGACGTCCTTGGCATCCCCCGCGGGGAAGCACCCCCTCGAATGCCTCAACGAGGGGGGGTTGGAGTCCGCGCAAAGCGATGAGCACGACGACCTCTTCGGGTTGACGAGGGGGGATTTGGCGTGAAGGGGTCGAGTGTTCAGCCGCCCCTCACGGGCCCCCACGGCAAAAGGGAGGCCCGCAAGTGCATCGACCTCTCGACCAGGTTGGGGCTCTCGTTCGCTGAGGCCGACGCGGCGCTGGGCGTCTCCGAACGACACCTCCGAAACTTGCGGCGTGAGCTTCCCGTCGCACAGCTGGGCGGAAAACTCGTCCTGCCGGTTGATTCGCTTCGCGAGTGGCTGCGGCGGCGCGCTGAGGAGGCGCAGTCGAAGACCGACGCCGCGGTGCGCGAGATTCTGGGCAGTATCGAATAAACAATGCCGAATTATTCTACCTGGGATACGATGAGCGCGATGGCAAAGAAACCGGCGCGGGGCGGGAGACGACCGGGCGCAGGTCGGCCACGCGAGGTCGGGGAGCCGTTCCGCCTGACAATCGACTACGAGCGCGCGGACATCGAAGCGCTGCGCAAGGTGGCAGAGTCCCGCGGAGCATCCGTTTCTAGCCTGATCCGCAGCATGGTGGCGAGCGCCGCGAAGCGCGCGCGCCGGAGGGGCTGAACGTGGGAGCGAAGGTCCAGTGGTACAAGGATGCGTGGTGGGTGCGCGTTCACCACGGGGGCAAGCGCCGCGACAAGCGCGTCGGCGACACGGCCGCAGCCAAGCGCGAGGCCGAGGACATCGCGCGGAAGGTCAACGCTGCGATCGAACTCGGCGGATACGAGACGCTCGACCGAAGCGCGCCGAGCGGTGCCCTGCCCTGCGACGCGACGCTTCGGGAGTGGCTCGCGACCTACTCGCCGACGATGGCGCGCACGACGGAGAAGAGCTTCGCGTGGCTGATCGAGTCGCACCTCGCGCCGCACTTCAAGGCGCGCGACCTCCGCGACATGCGCGAGGACGATCTCTTGGTGTTCGCGCGCGCGAAGCTCGCCGAGGGACTCGCGACGAAGAGCATCGCGAACGCGCTGGGGGTGCTCCGCAACTGCTGCAACGCGCTGATCGATCAACGCCGCCTCGATCGGAACCCTGTGCGCCGCGCGGGTCGGCTCATGCGAAAGATCGCGCGCCGCGAGTCAACCGAGGTCGAGCGCGTCGAGTATTGGACGGAGCGCGAGGCCGCTCTGCTTTTGCGCATCGCCAGCGAGACGGAGCCGCGCTTCGCGCCTGCCCTGCTCGTCGCTTTCTCGACCGGCTGCCGACGCGGCGAAGTGCTCGGGCTCCAGTGGAGCGGTGTGGACTTCGACAACCGCCGCATCGCGGTCCGGCGCTCGGTCACGATGCGCGGGCTGACGACGCCGAAGAGCGGCAAAGCGCGCGAAGTCGTGATGAGCGACGCGCTCGCTTCGGCGCTCTTCGATCTCCGCGCCGAGCGGCACCGCGAATGCCTCGCGCGCGGTTGGCGTGAAATCCCGGCGTGGCTGTTCCCCTCGGTCAGCGGCTCGACGTGGTGGGACGAGACAGCGCTCTCGCGAGCCTGGGAACGCGTCAGGCGGCGCGCGCAGGCCGAGGGCGTGCGACCGCTGCGCTTCCACGCGACGCGCCACAGCTGGGCAACCTGGGCGCTTCGCGCGGGCAAGAGCGTTCGCTGGGTCGCGTCACAACTCGGTCACGCCGATCCCGCGTTCACGCTGCGCGTCTACGCGCACGCGATGCGGAGCGAAGAGACCGATCTCGGCTTCCTCGACGAAATCCGAGCCCCGGAGCCGCGAAATCCGGCTCTCGACGGCTCCAGACGGCTCCAGCCGTTCGACGACGAGGACGCGCAGCTTCCTAAGTCCCTGATTCCATTGGTGGGCCGCCTGGGACTCGAACCCAGAACCAACGGGTTAAAAGCCCGCTGCTCTACCGATTGAGCTAACGGCCCGAAGGCGCGGGAAGTACCACCGGGGCCCCGGAGTGTCGACCGGCAATTGGCGCGCAGGCGCGGCGCAGCGTGCAACCAGGCGCCGCAAAACCGCACGCAAGCCGCCTGCCGCGCATGCCGACAAGACGGCAACGCTTCGGCGTCTCGGGCGAGGTGTGGCTTTGAACAAAACCTTCACGCAGTTCCTGCTGCAGAACGACCTTGCGTCGATGCAAGAGCTCGAGGAGGCCTCGCAGGCCACGGTCCTCTATGGCGGCCGGGTCGGCACCGCACTGATCGAGTTGGGCCTGCTCACGCCCGAGCAACTCGACTCTGCGCTCGCGAATCACCACGGCCTGCCCGAAATCCCCCGCGAGTGGCTGGAGCGTCCCGACGCGGGCGCGCGCGCGGCGCTGCACCTCGATCTCATCAAGCGCCACCGCGCGTTCCCGCTCAACTTCGAGAAGCGCTCGCTGCACGTCGGCATGGTGGACCCGCAGAACGAGGCGGTGCTCGACGACCTCGCTTTCGCGAGCGGCTGCCTGATCGTCCCCTACGCGCTCGCCGAGTTCCGCTTCGTGCAACTGATGCAGCGCGTCTACGGAATCGCGCCGTCGAATCGCTTCAAGAATTTGCTCGACGAGGGGAAGCGCGCGCGCGCGATGCGGGCGCGCGAGGAGCAGCGCGCCGTGGGGCGCGCCAGGCGAAAAGCCGAGGTGGAGGAGAACCTCGCGTTCGGGCCGCTCGCCGCGGACCTGTCTGCGCCCGCGGACGAATCCGCGTTCGTAGTCGCGAACCCGACGCCACTCGCCGCTACGGCAAAGACGTCCGCGCCGGCGCCTCCGGTCGAGGCGACCGCGCCGTTCGCCGCGCAGCCGCCCGCTGCTCCGGCGGCCGCAGCGGCGCGCGCACCGGAGCCCGCGATCGAGATCGACGCGAAGCCACACGTCGCCGATCGGCGCGCGCCGCCGCCCACTCTCGAGCAGCTCGAGGCCACGGTGAAGGAATCGGGTGATCGCGCGGCGGTCATCGAGGCTGCGCTCGCGCTCGGCGCCCGCTTCGCGGAGGTCGTGGCCCTCTTCGTGGTCCGGGACGGCGTCGCCGCAGGGCTCGAGGGTGCCCGCGCAGGGACGCCGCTCGAGCTCGACGCGACGCTGATTCCGCTCGCGGGCGAGCACGCGCTGGCGAGTTGTTACGGCTCGCGCGAACCGCTCCGCACGAAGCCGGCCGCCGCGCTCGACAAGCTGCTCGCGAAGGCGCTGCGCTCGGGCGAAGCGACCGAGATCTGCGTGTTCCCCGTGCGCATCGGCGACCGCGTCGTGAACCTGCTCGTCGCGCAGCCACGCGAAGGCGCGCTCGCGGCGTCGGCATTCGCGGCGTTCAGTGTCCTCTCGACGCAGCTCGCCGACGCGTATGGGCGCCTGATCCGCGAGTCGAAGCAGAAGGCGATGGCGCCGGCGCCGGCTGCGACCGAGAAGCCGGCTCCTGCCCGGGCTCCGCAGACGAGAGCCTCGATCGGAGCGCTTCCGCTGCAGAAGCGCGTGGTGAAGGTGCCCGCGAAGTAGCGCGCCCCTTCCCGCGTGTACCGCCGAAGGGACGAATCTTTCGCAGCTCAGGCGCGCGCGCGGGAGAACGGGTCGCGGCGCGCGATCGTCTCGTCGCGGCCGGGGCCGATCGAGATGAGGTCGATCGGCACCTCCACGAGCGACTCGATGCGCTCGAGATAGCGCCGCGCGTTGCCGGGCAGATCCTCGTAGCGGCGCACACCCGAGAGCGGCTCGTTCCAGCCGGGGAACACCTCGTACACCGCCTCGGCGCGGCTCACTTCGCCGAGCGTCATCGGGAAGTCGGGGGTGAGCTTGCCGTCGATGCGCCACGCGGTGGCGAGGGGGATCTCGGCGAGCCCGGACAGAATGTCGAGCTTGTTCACGGCGAGCGAACCGAAGCCGTTCACGATCGCGGCCTCCTTCAGCACGACGGTGTCGAGCCAGCCGCAACGGCGCTTCCGCCCCGTGGTCGCGCCGAACTCCTGCCCCTTCTCGCCGAGCCACGCGCCGCCTGCGCCGAAATCCTCGGTCGGGAACGGCCCGCCACCGACGCGCGTCGTGTAGGCCTTCGTGATCCCCAAAACGTTGTCGATGCGCGTCGGTCCGACGCCGGCGCCTGTGCACGCCGCACCCGCCACGCAGTTCGAGGACGTGACGAACGGATACGTGCCGTGGTCGATGTCGAGGAAGGTGCCCTGCGCGCCTTCGAAGAGAACCTTCTTGTCTTCACGAATCGCCCGCTCGAGCAGCTTGCCGGTGTGGTCGACGTAGATCGCGAGCTCCTTGCCGAGCGCGAGCAGCTCGTCGTACACGTCGTCCGCCGCGATCTCCTGCCAGCGGTGCAGCTCCTTCAGCTCGAAATTCTTCTCGCGCGCCATGCGATCGACGGCCGCGCGCAGCGAGGGCGGATCGAGCAAGTCCGCGACGCGGATGCCGCGGCGCGCAACCTTGTCTTCGTAGGTCGGTCCGATGCCGCGGCCCGTCGTTCCGATCGCGCCTTCGCGCCGCGCCTCTTCGCGCGCCTTGTCGAGCGCGACGTGCCAGGGCGTGATCACGTGCGCGCGGCCGGAGACGCGCAGCCGCGCGGGATCGTCGAGCGCGCCTTGCTTTCGGATCTTCGAGATCTCGTCGATGAGCACCTTCGGGTCCACCACGACGCCCGGCCCGACGAGGTTGACCGTGCCCTTCTGCAGAATGCCCGACGGCACGAGATGCAGGACGGTCTTCACGCCGCCGACGATCAGCGTGTGGCCCGCGTTGTTTCCGCCGTGAAAGCGCACGACGTAGTCGGCCGCGACCGCGAGCCAGTCGACGATCTTGCCCTTGCCTTCGTCGCCCCACTGAGCGCCAACCGCGACGAGAGTGGTCATCGCCCGAGGTCCACGAGCTGCGCGCTGATCATGTTCGGCAGCGAGCGCAGCCGCTCCATCACGCGCTCGTCGGGCGCCTGATCCACGTTCACGATCATCGCGGCCTCGCCCCTCTCGCGGATCAGCGCGAGCTGCATGCGCGAGATGTTGATGGCGCACTCACCCAACAAGAGGCCCACCGCGCCGACCACACCGGGGCGGTCGTGATTCTGGATGAGGATCGTCGGGCCCTCGGGAATCGCCTCGAGCATGAAGTCGTCGATGCGCACGATGCGCGGCTGATTGCCGTGAAAGAGCGCGCCGGTGATGAGCCGCTGCGTGCGGCCCTTCACGCGCGTCGTGATCGCGCTCGCGAAATCGATCGGGCGCGACGACTTCGTCTCGACTACGCGGATGCCGCGCTCGCGCGCGATCACCGGCGCGTTCACCATGTTCACGCGATCGGTCACCGACTCGAGCACGCCCTTCAGCACCGCGATTGTTATGGCGGACACGCGCAGATTCGAGACATCGCCCGCGTACTCGATCTCGATCTCTTCGATCGCACCTGGGCGCAGCTGGCCCTGGAAGCGCCCGAGCTTCTCGCCGAGCACGAGGTACGGGCGCACCTGGGCGAGCAGCTCCGGCGAGATCGAGGGCATGTTCACGGCGTTGCGCACTTCGCCGTTCAGCAGGAAGTCGCGCACCTGCTCCGCCACCGCGATCGAGACGTTGATCTGCGCCTGCTCCGTGCTCGCGCCGAGGTGCGGCGTGCAGATCACGTTCGGGTGCACCACGAGC
This sequence comes from Deltaproteobacteria bacterium, assembly GCA_016875395.1. Classification (NCBI taxonomy): domain Bacteria; kingdom Pseudomonadati; phylum Myxococcota; class Myxococcia; species Deltaproteobacteria bacterium. The sequence goes on from VGRF01000019.1 coordinate 25,597, forward strand.
GGATGATCTTTCGGGGTCGGCTCCTGCTCGAACACGTCGAGCGCAGCGCCCGCCACGTGGCCGGAGCTCAGCGCCGCGAGCAGCGCCGCCTCGTCGACGATGCCGCCGCGCGCCGCGTTGATGATGAGCACGCCGGGCTTCGCCTTCGCGAGCCGTTCGGCGTTGATCAGCTTCGTCGTGTCCTTCGTCTTCGGGACGTGAACCGTGATCGCGTCGCTGCGCGTGAAGAGGTCGTCGAGCGACACCAGCTCGACGTCCATCTGCTGCGCCACTTCCGGCGAGATGAACGGGTCGTACGCGATCACGCGCATGCCGAGCCCGCGCGCGCGCTCGGCCACGATGCGGCCGATGTTGCCGAGCCCCACCACGCCGAGCGTGCGGTTGTAGAGCTCCATGCCCTGGAACTTCGTCTTCTCCCACTTGCCCGCCTTCATCGAGGCGGTCGCCTGCGGCACGTGCCGCGCGAGCGAAACGAGCAGCGCGATCGCGTGCTCCGCCGTAGTGACGTTGTTCCCTTCCGGCGTGTTGACCACGACGATGCCGCGCTGGGTCGCGGCGGAGACGTCGACGTTGTCGACGCCGATGCCCGCGCGCCCGATCACCTTCAGCTGCGGCGCCGCGGCGATCACGTCCGCCGTGACCTTCGTACCGCTCCGCACCACGAGGCCGTCCGCGTCGGCGAGAACGCCCGCGAGCTCACCGGGCGAGATGCCCGGCACGTTCACGACCTCGAGGCCCGAGGCGCGCTGCAGGATCGTGAGCCCCTGCTCCGCGAGTGCGTCGCTCACCACCACTTTCGGCACGCGGGTCTCCTTCCGTCGCAAGCCGCCCGCAAAACCGAGGCTCAGGGGCCGGGAACCCGGCCAGCCTGGGGACGCGTGCCGCGCCCGGCTCGAAGAACGGCGCAGGATTGCCGCGACGGGGGGGCGGTGCAAGGCGCGCGAAGAATCGAGGGGCGTGGGTCTGACGCCGGATTGGCGATTCTCCGCGGGCGCGGGTCTGACCCTCGCTGCGCGCTTCCCTTACGTTGCCTCGCCCATGTCCGCCGCCCTGCCCGACCCGCTGCCGATCCGCCCGCGCGGCCCGCTCGCGGCGACGGTGCGCCCGCCTGGCTCGCGCAGCCTCGCGAATCGCGCGCAGCTCGCGGCGGCCCTCGCGCGCGGCACGAGCGTCGTGCGCAACCTCACGCCGAGCGACGACGTGGATGCGATGCGGCTCGGGCTCGAGGCGCTCGGCGTGCGCATGGAGCGCATCGGGGGTGCGGACGACTGGCGCATCCACGGTGTCGACGGGCGCTTCGCGCCGATCGCGAGCGCCATCGACGTGCGCGCGTCCGGCACCACCGCGCGCTTCCTCACTGCGGCGGCCACGCTCGCGAGTGCTCCGGTCATGCTCGACGGCACGAAGCGCATGCGCGAGCGCCCGATCGCGGATCTCGCCGCCGCGCTCGGCGCACTCGGGGCGCGCGTCGAGGTGCTCGGCGAGCGCGGCTGTCCCCCTGTGCGCGCAGGCGGCTCGCGCCTCGTCGGCGGCGAGGCGTTGCTCGACGTGCGGCGCAGCTCGAGCCAGTACGTGTCGGGGATCTTGCTTGCGGCGCCGTACGCGGAGCGCGATGTCACGCTGCGCCTCGCCGGGGACGAAGTCACCTCGCGCCCGTTCGTGGACATGACCCTCGCCGTGATGCGCGACTTCGGCGCCGACGTCGAATGGCGCGGCCCGGGCACATTGTTCGTGCGCGCGGGCCGCGGCTACCGCGCGCGCGAGTACTTCGTCGAGCCCGATGCGCAGGGCGCCGTCTACGGCTTCGCGGCCGCGGCGATCGTGGGCGGGCACGTGACGGTGGAGCACATTGCGCGCGACTCGACGCAGGGCGAGCTCGCCTTCCTCGGCGCGCTCGAAGCGATGGGCTGCGCGGTCGAGCGCAGCGACCACGCGATCACGGTGCGCAGTGCGCCGAAGCTGCGCGGCATTCGCGTCGACGCCAACGCGTGGTCCGACTCGGCGCTCGCGCTCGCGGTCGTCGCGCTCTTCGCCGACGGCCCGACCGAGATCGTCAACGTGCCGAACCTGCGCATCAAAGAGACCGACCGCCTCGCCGCGCTCGAGCGCGAGCTCGCGAAGCTGGGCGCGCGCACGAGCACGGGCGCGGACTGGCTGCGCATCGAGCCGGGTCCAGCGCGCAGCGCCGAGATCGACACCTACGACGACCACCGCATGGCGATGTCGTTCGCGCTCGCCGGCCTGCGCATCCCCGGCGTCGCGATCCGCGACCCCGGCTGCGTGAGCAAGACGTGGCCGGGGTTTTTTGAGGCGCTCGCGAGCTGGGCGTGAGTGATTGCCCTCTGCTCAGCCTGCGCGCCGCCTGGGCACAGAACCGGGGACATTCCGAAAGCAAGTAAAGAAACGCTCTGCTTTACTTTCTTGCGGAACGTCCCCGTTCCTCTGGTGCGCACATTGCGGCGCTACTCGCCCCCGCCCTTCACCTTGATGGTCGCGAGCGCGAAGCCTTCGGCGCCGGCGATCTGGGCTTGGTCGAGCACGAACACGGCCTCGCCGTAGACGATCTCCTTGTCGCCGCGCAGGATCACGATCTTGTCCGTCGCCACTTCGAGCGCGGCCTTGATCTTGTCTTGCAGCGCGTCGCGGGCGACTACGTCGCCGTCGACTTGAATCGTGCCGTCGGTCGAGATCGTGACGTTCACGGCCTTCGGCGGCGTCTTGCCTGCCTCCTGGGCCGAAGGCAGATCGACCTTCTTGCCCGTGTTCGCGATCACCGACGACGTGACCATGAAGATGATCAGCAGCACGAGGAACACGTCGGTCAGCGGCGTGATGTTGATCTCGGCGACGATTCCGCCGCCGCTCTCGTCATCGCCCGGAAGCTGAACCGCCATGCGGCGCCTCCCCCGCTTCGAGCGTGAGCAGCGCCTGCACGAAGCGCTCGGTCGCCCGCGCGCTCGTGCCCGTGATCGCCGCGATGCGCGTGTTCAAGTAGTTGTAGAGAAGCAGCGCGATGATCGCGATCAACAGGCCGACCGCCGTAGCGATCAGCGCCTCCGAGATGCCTTCCGACACCACCGCGAAGCCGGCGTCGCCGCTCTCCGCGATCGCACCGAAGGCGCCGATGATGCCGATCACCGTGCCGAGCAGGCCGATGTACGGCGCGAGCGAGCCGATCGTGCCGACGAACCAGATGCCGCGCTTGAGGTCGGTCAGGAACTCCTGGCGCGCCGTCGCGAGCACGGTTTGGATGTCCTCGACGGCGAAGTTGCCCCAGCGCAGGCCCTCGGCGAATACCGTTGACATCGGCGTCGTCGAGGCTTCACACAGCGCGCGGGCGGCGGGCAGGTCTCGTTTCAGGAGGTGATCGACGACTTTGCGCGTGACGTCGCGCGTCGCCTGCTCCATCCCGCGAAACTTCCAGAGCCGCTCGAAGCTGATCGAGAACACGATCACTGACAGGATTCCGAGCGGGTACGTCACGTACCAGCCCAGCTGGAGCAGATGCAAGAGCTCGGATGCGCTCATGCGGGACGTAACTCCTTGCTTCCAAGAACGTTGAAGGCGCGCAGTGGGTAACCGATGAGGCGTTTCGTTGACACCCCTGGAGGGCTCTCTTAGGTTGGCCCGACCGCGACGAAAACCCCTGCAAACGCGAATAGTTGCGACGTAACCCGAAGCCCGAGACGGGCCATTCCGAGGCGCGCGGACGAAATGAGCGAACTGGCGATGCAGAGCGGCTTCGTGGTGCGCAGGCGCCACGCGGGGAAGCACGCCAAGCGCCACGTCCGTAACAACTCCGCGCTGGCCGCCGTCGCCGCGCCGGCGGGCGCATTCCCCGGCACCGCGATGCCCGAGCCCGCGGGCGCGCGCGAGCGCCTCGTCTCCAGCGGGCTCTCGATCCTGATGCACGGCCTCGGCGTCGCCCTGATTGCGCTGACCGCCTATCTCGCGCCCGACGAGATCAAGGAATCGATCATCGAGATCACGCGCATCGAGGATCTCCCGAGCAACGACTCCTCCGTCTCCCCGAAGCCGCGCGCGATCGCGGAGAGCACGGGCCAGTTCGCGCCCGCGCCGATGGCGCTGCAGGCGCACGTGATCAACCCCACCCTGATTCAGGCGCGCGCTGCGAACATCGCGGCGGCGCAGGCGATCCAGGTCGAGGCGATCACGGCCGTGGCGGCGCCGAAGCAGATCGTCCACACCACCGCGCCCACGGTGGAAGCCGCGCGCACCTATCAGTCGATCGCGACCGTCACCGCTGCGCAGGTCGACACCAGCGCCGCGACCGCGCAGATCTCCGGCAACGTCTCGATCAACGCGCCGCAGGGCGTGGTCGTGGGTCCGCGGCAAGTCACCACTACGGGCGCCACGGTCGGCATCGGGGGGCCCACCGCGCTCGGCACGGGCTCCTCGGTGCGGGAAGGCATCGCCTCTGGGCGCGACGTCGTGGGCCACAAGACGGGCGAGCGAGCTTCGATGAGCACCGTCTACGGCAGCGGCGGCGGACGCGGCTTCGGCGGCGACGGCACGGGCTCGGGCGGCGGCGCCCAGCAGAAGTGCTCTCAGCGCCCGGAAGTCCAGAGCTACCTCGCGCGCGTGAAACAGCGCGTGCTCGCGCGCTGGAAGGGCGCCGGCGTCGGCGAAGTCGAGCTGGAGTTCGCGATCGATGCCGCCGGCACGGCGACGGGGATCAAGTTCGTGAACGCTCCGGACCCCACGCTGGGCGAAGGCATTGCCGAGGCGATGCGCGTTGCGTCGCCATTCGAGCCGATGACGAGCGCAGTGAGCGGCTGCCTCGCCGGCGACACGCTCTACGCAACGTTCACGCTGGCCCGCGAACGCTGAGCCGCTCGTGCGCTCGCCCTGGTTCGCACTTGCGTTCGCGCTGCACGCCGCTGCGGCGTACGCGCAGGCGCCGGCCGCTGCACCGTGCCAGGTCTTTCAGAACCAGTCGTTCGACCCCGAAACGGAGGAGATCCTCCGCAACGAGTCCGACACGAATTGCGACGGCAAGTTCGACGAGGTGATCTCGTACGAGAAGAACGAGCCGAAGCGCGCCGAGAAAGACCAGAACCACGACGGGAAGTTCGACACGTTTATCGACTACGCGCCCGGTGGAGTCGTGCTCCGCCAGGAGCGCGACGCGGACTACGACGGCAAGCTCGACCAGTGGGTCGAGTTCACCAATAACAAGCCCGCGCTGCAGAAGGACGACAGCAACGGCGACGGCAAGCCCGACTCGGTGAAGACGTTCGTGAACGGCGAGCCCACCCTGCTCGAGCAGGATCGCGACTTCGACGGCAAGAACGACTCGCGCACGGAGTTCACGAGCGGCGTACCGAGCCTCGTGCTCGACGACGAGAACGAGGATGGCCGGCCCGAGATTCGCGCCGAGTACGAGCCGAACGGCGACAAGAAACGCGAGGAGCAGGACACGAACGGCGACGGCCGTTTCGACGTGCTGATCGAGTACGCCGCTGGCAAGCAAACGCGCATCAGCGAGGACAACGGCGGGAAGCCCGGCTTCGACGTGATCACCGAGTACGGCGCGGACGGGAAGATCACGTCGCGGCGCGCGGACTCGGACGACGACGGCTCGTTCGACGTGGTCTCGACTTATCAGGCGGGGGTCGAGCGCAAGCAGACGCGCGACACCGACCAGGACGGCGTGTTCGACTCGCTCAGCGAGTTCGACGGCGAGGGGCGGCCCACGCGCGAGGACTTCGATCCCGACGACGACGGCCGCGTCGACCTGCGCCGCGAGTCGAAGGACGGCGCGAAGTACGCGGAGCTCGCCGACACGAATGCGGACGGCAAGTTCGATCTGACGACGCGCTTCGCGGCGGGCAAGAAGCTCGCCACGGAAGCGGATACGAACCACGACGGAAAACCCGACGTGTTCGTGGACTTCGCGGAAGACGCCCGCAAGCAGCAGCGCGAGGACCAGAATCACGACGGCAAGATCGACGCGATCTTCGACTACGAGATCGACGGCGAGTCGCTCACGCTCGACCGCCGCGACAGCGATCACGACGGCAGCTTCGACACCGTCGCGAAGTATCAGGCGGGCACGCTGCTCACGAAGACCGTCGACCAAGACGACGACGGCAAGCCCGAGCGAAGCGAGCACTACATCGCCGGGCAGCTCGTGCGGCTCGAGCTCGACGAGAACGACGACGGGCGCACCGAGGCGTGGAGTCACTACGGGCTCGAGGGCAAGCTCGCGAAGCAGGAGCAAGACACGAACGGAGACGGTCGACCGGATACCTGGGTCGAGCTGTTCCCGAACGGCGCGATCGCGCGCGTGCTCCAGGATCGCGACTTCGACGGCAAGCCCGAGACGTGGCGCACGCAGGACGAGTCCGGCGCGACGACGCAGCTCGAAGAGGACAAGAACGCGGACGGCAAGCCCGATCGCGTGGTGAAGTTCGCGAACGGCGTGGCGGACTCGTTCGAGGAGGACACGACGTTCGACGGCAAGCCCGATGTCGCGGGGAGGCTCGCTGCCGATGGCAAGGTGCTCGAAGAGCGGCGCGTGACGGATGCCGGCGCGGTCAAAGTCTCGTTCGAGGGCGGACAGAAGGCCCGCGAGGAGCAGGACAAGAACGCGGACGGCAAGCCCGACGTGATCTCCACGTTCAAGAACGGCGCGCTCGCGCTGCAGGAGCAAGATGAAGACGCCGACGGCGTGATCGACACGCGCCTCGCGTTCGAAGGCGGGAAGCGCGTGCGCCAAGAGCGCGACACGAATGGCGACGACCAGCTCGACGCGACGACGTACTACGACGCGAACGAACAGCCGCTGCGCGAAGAGCTCGACACGAACGCGGACGGCAAGGTCGACGTGCGGCGCTTCTACGAGGCCGGCGCGATCGCGCGCGAAGAGCAAGACGCGGACAAGAACGGCAGCTTCGAGCTCACCACGTTCCTCGCGAGCGGCGCGCCGCAGCGCTCCGAGGCCGACGCGAACGGCGACGGCAAGCCCGACATCTTCGTCACGTATGCGGGCGGCAAGCGCGCGGAGCAGCGCGAGGACACGAGCGGCGACGGCACGATCGATGCGGTGACGACGTTCGGCGCCGACGACAAGCCCGCGCAGATCGCCGAAGACACGGACGCGGACGGCCGGCTCGAGACCACGAGCTACTTCGTCGCCGGCGAGCTCGCGCGCACCGAGAAGGACCGCAACGGCGACGGGAAGCCCGACGTGCGCGTCGCTTATCAGGGCGGGAAGCCGAGCCTCACCGAGCAGGACGACGACTACAACGGCAGCTTCGAGAAGCGCGTCGCGTCGTCGATAAAGGGCGAGCAAGAGCAGAGCGAGGACCGCAACGGCGACGGACAGCCCGATCTGCGCGTCGTGTTCGACGCCAAGGGCACGATTCTCAGGCAGGAAGAGGACCGCAACTTCGACGGGAAGCCCGACGTCGTCTCCGAGTTCTCGGGCGGCGTGCTGCGCCTCGTGCGCGAGGACTCGAAGGGCCGCGGCTGCTTCGACGTGGAGCAGCGTCTCGCGAGCGACGGCAAGACGGTGGAGGAGCAGGCGATCGACGAGAACGGCGACTGCAAGCTCGACCTGTGGTCGCACTTCGAGAACGGCGCGCCGGTGTGGCAGGCGCAGGATCAGCGCGGCGGCGGGTTCGCGACCGTGCTCACACGCTTCGACGCGAGCGGCGCGCCCACCGTGCAAGAGCTCGTGAGCGAGGGCAAGCGCGCGCCCGACACGAAGATCTTCCTCGTGAACGGCGCGGTCGACGCGCAGTGCCTCGACAGCGACGGCAACCGCACGCTCGACGTGCGCTACCGCATCGCCGGCGGCGCGGTCGCCGAGGGCCTCGTCGACACGAACCGCGACGGCAAAGCGAACGCGCGCCAGATCTGGAGCGGCGGCGCCATCGCCCACGTCGAGGTCGACACGAACGGCGACGGGCGCGCCGACGTCGTGCAGTACTTCTCAGGGCAGAACGTGATTCGCCAGTGCGAGGACGCGCAGTTCGACGGCTCGGTCGACCAGTGCTTCGAGGGCCAGAAGGTCGTGCCGGTCTCCGGCGTGAAGGACCTGAGCCGCGCACTCGGCTCGCTCAACTGCGGCGGCTTCGACGCGTTCTGGCGCCGCTAGCGAGCCCGCGGCAGGCACGCGCATCCCGCGTGCAGGCGCACCTCGGAATTTCGCGCGGATCCTGGTGATTTCGATCACGCGCTGGATTTGGGCGAGGCGTACGATCGACCAGCCTCCCCACCAGGGTTCCGTTGATGCGCGCTGCGCTCCTGACCACAGCCGTCGTGCTTCTCGTGTTCGTCGCCTGGGCGAATCTGCGCGGATCTCTCGGGTCTGAGCGACGACCCGACCTCGCGACGTCGCAGTCCTCGGGCGAGCTGCCCGATGTCGCTGCGCCCCCGACGCGCGCCGCGGAGATTGCGTCACCGAGCCCCGAGGCCGTCTACGAACCGGCCACGGGCGCGCCGCCCGCCCGTCAGCACGTCGTCGCTGCGGGCGAGACGCTCGCCACGATCTCGCTCCGTCATTACGGCGACGAGACGCACGCGAACGCCATCTACGAAGCCAACCGCGACCAGATTCGCGATCCCGCGCAGCTGCACGAGGGGCAGACGCTGAGCCTGCCGTGAACGCGCGGCGTCCTCGCGCGTGAACCGCCGTCGCTGACGAACCGCGCCGAATTGCGTCAAAGCGCGACCGCGCGCGAGCGGCCGCGGCGCACGCGAGCGGCCGTTCTCGCGACCGCTCGCGGCTTGCTGGGCGGCACACGCCTTGCTCCTCGCATCCGGCGAAGGAGTCCCGCCGTGCGACCGCAGTCGATTTTGTGGATCGGAGATCCCGCGGGCTTGCAGGCCAACCCTGCAGCCCAGTGCCCCGAGCTCGACCTCGTCTGGGCGCGCGACGCCAGCGACGCGCTCGCGCTGCCCCTCACGAGCTTCGCGTGCGTCGTGATGGATGCGGACGTGGGCAGCGACGCGCTCGCGGAACGGCTGCGCAGCCTCGGCGCGGCCGACGTGCTGCTCACGCACGATCCCGCGCGCTACCCGCGCCTCGCGGACCTCGCGCGCCGCCCTGCGAAGCCAGCGCTGCGCGGCGTCGTCGCCGCCAGCGAGGCGATGCAGCGCGTGCTCGCGCTCGTCGGACGCGCACAAGCCACGCACGCCACGGTCCTGCTCACCGGCGAGACCGGCACCGGCAAGGAGGTGATGGCGCGCGCGATTCACGCCGGCAGCGCGCGTTCGCGCGCCCCGTTCGTGGCGCTCAACTGCGCAGCGTTTCCGGAAGGGCTGCTCGAGAGCGAGCTGTTCGGCCATGCGCGAGGCGCGTTCACGGGGGCCGACCGCGCCAAGGAAGGGCTGTTCGTCGCGGCGGACGGCGGGACGCTCTTCCTCGACGAAGTGGGCGAGACCTCCCTGCCCTTCCAAGTGAAGTTGTTACGGGCGCTGCAGGAGCGCGAGGTTCGGCCGGTGGGCGGAACGCGCACGCAGCGCGTCGACGTGCGCGTGATCGCGGCGACGAACCGCGAGCTGCGGCGCGACATCGATCGCGGCGCGTTTCGCGCAGACCTGTACTACCGCCTCGCCGTGTTCCCGCTGCGCCTGCCGCCGCTGCGCGAGCGCCGCGCCGACATCGCGCCGCTCGCCACGCACTTCCTCGCCTCGCACGGCGAGCGCGAAGGCAAACGCGGCTGCGCGCTCGCAACGGACGCGCTCGCGCTGCTCGCCGCGCACACCTGGCCCGGCAACGTGCGCGAGCTCGAGAACGAGATGCTGCGCGCGCTCGCGCTCTCGGAGCCAGGCGAGGAGATTCCCGCGGCGCGGCTGTCGCAGCGCCTCGGCGAGCACGTCGATCTCGCGGAGGCGCTGCCCGCCGGCGGCGAGCCGCTGCGCGTCACTCTCGCGCGCGTGGAGACGCTCGTACTCCAGCGCAGCCTCGCGCGGCACAGCGGCCGCCGCGCGGAGACCGCGCGCGCGCTCGGCATCACGCGCGAAGGGCTGCACAAGAAGCTGCGGCGACTCGGCATCGCCTGACGGCAACACATCGCTTGCGCATCGCGTGCCCGCCGTCACCGCAGCGCGCTCGCTTTCTCGCGCGCTCGTGCGTGTCCTCACGATCGCCGCGGCGATGGCGCCCGAATCGATGCAGCGATGGAAACGCGCACCCCCCTCCTCTCCGCCGCTCGCGCCGCAGGCATCGGCCTGCTGAGCGCGCTCCTCCTGCTCACGCCGGTGAACCTCGGCGCCGCGCCGCGCGATCACGTGATCGTGTGGATGCCGCCGGGCGGCACCGTCGGTGGCTATCGCGTGCACGTCGGCCCGCAGCCATCGCTCTACGACCAGGTGCTCGACCTCGGCGTCGTGCCGATCGATCCCGACGGACTCGGCCGCGCCACGCTCACGCTCGACTCGTCGTTCGACTACTACGTGGCGCTGGTCGCGTACAACAGCGCCGGCGACTCGCCGAAGTCGAACGAGATCCGCGTCGCGAAGTCGATGTGCGATCCCACGCAGTGCAGTGACAACGAGTCGTGCACCGCCGACGACTGCGGTCCGAACGGCTGCACCCACACTCCGGTTCCCGACGGCACTCACTGCAGCGCCGGCCCGAGCTCGGCAGGCATGTGCTCGGCTGGCCGCTGCCAGCCTGCGCAGTGCACGCAGGCCTCGCACTGCGACGACGGCAACGCGTGCAACGGCGCCGAGTCGTGCAGCGTGACGGGATCGTGCAGCGCCGGCACGCCACTCAGCTGCGGCGCGCCGAAGCAGTGCTCGATTCCGAGCTGCGATCCCGCGCGCGGCTGCATCGAGATCGCGCGCCCGGACGGCACGCTCTGCAACGACGGCCGCCGCAACACCACGGGCGACCGGTGCGTCGCCGGCGTGTGCCGCGGGAAGCGCATCCGCCGCTGACAGCCCACGCGCGCGCGCAGCCGCCAGCGAACCGCGCAGCGAGCCGCGGGCGAGCGAGGTCAAGGCGGTAGCGACGCTCGCTCGAATCCCTAAGGTGCCGCGCCTCATGGCGGTCACCGACTCGATTGGCGCGCGCGCTCCGCGCACCGACCTGCGCAACGTCGCGATCATCGCGCACGTCGATCACGGCAAGACCACGCTCGTCGACGGCCTGTTCCGTTTCACCGGTGCGCTGCGTGCGAATCAGGCGATGCAAGAGCGCGCGATGGACTCGAACGACATCGAGCGCGAGCGCGGCATCACGATCCTCGCGAAGACCACCTCGATCGACTACGAGGGCGTGCACATCCACATCGTGGACACGCCGGGCCACTCGGATTTCGGCGGTGAGGTGGAGCGCGTGCTCGGCATGGTCGACAGCGTGCTGCTGCTGGTCGACGCGGTCGACGGCGTGATGCCGCAGACTCGCTTCGTGCTGCGCAAGGCGCTCGAGCACGGCCTGCGCCCGATCGTGGTCGTGAACAAGATCGATCGCCCCGAGTCGCGCGGCGACGCGATCGTCGACGAGGTGTTCGACCTGCTCGTCGAGCTCGGCGCGAACGACGTGCAGCTCGAGTTCCCCGTCGTGTTCTGCAGCGCGAAGCAGATGATCGCCGGCCTGAGTCTCGACGAGCCGATGAAGGATCTGCGGCCGCTGCTCGAGACGATCCTCGCGCACGCGCCGGCGCCGATGGTCGACCGCAAGGGACCGCTGCAGTTCCAGGCCGTGACGCTCGGCTACGACGAGTTCTTGGGGCGTCTCGTGATCGGCCGCGTGATCCGCGGCCGGCTCGCGCGCGGCGTGCCGGTCGTGCGCATCCCCGAGAAGGGCGCGCCCGAGCCGTTCCGCATCACGAAGCTGTTCGGCACGAAGGGCCTCGATCGCGTCGAGCTCGACAGCGCCGAAGCGGGCGACATCGCGATCGTGGCGGGCATCGACGACGTGCAGATCGGCGACACGGTCGCGGACCCGAGCGATCCGACGCCGCTGCCGCGCATCGCGATCGACCCGCCCACGATCCGCGTGAAGTTCTCGGTGAACACGTCGCCGTTCTCGGGACGCGAGGGCAAGTTCCTGACGAGCCGGCAGATCGGCGAGCGGCTCGAGCGCGAGGCGCTCACCAACGTCTCGATCAAGCTCGAGCCCACCGAATCGACCGAGACGTTCCAGGTCGCCGGCCGCGGCGAGCTGCAGATCGCGATCCTGATCGAGAACTTGCGCCGCGAGGGCTACGAGTTTTCCGTCTCGCGCCCGGAGATCATCCCGCGCGAAGTCGAAGGCGCGCTGTGCGAGCCGGTCGAGGACGTGATCGCCGAGGTGCCCGAGCAGTACGCGGGCGCGGTGATGGAAGGCCTCGCGGTGCGCAAGGGCCGCATGCTCGACATGGAGCCCCAGGGCAACCGCACCTGGCTGCACTTCGCGGTGCCGAGCCGCGGGCTGTTCGGCTACCGCGGACAATTCCTCACTGCGACGCGCGGTGAAGGCGTGCTGCATCGCACGATCCGCGGCTACGAGCCCTACGCGGGGCCGCTCGCCGGCCGGGGCGTCGGCGCGATCATCGCGAGCGAGGCGGGCAAGACGACGCCGTACGCGATGTTCCACATCCAGGAGCGCTCGACGCTGTTCGTGCATTCGGGCACGCCGGTGTACGAGGGCCAGATCGTCGGCGAGAACGCGCGCGCGGGCGACCTCAACGTGAACATCGTGCGCGCGAAGAAGCTCACGAACATTCGCGCCGCGGGGAAAGACGAGAACACGATCGTGACGCCGCCGCGCCAGCTCACGATCGAGTCCGCGCTCGAGTGGATCGAGGAAGACGAGCTGCTCGAGGTGACGCCGCAGTCGCTGCGCCTGCGCAAGCGCGTGCTCGCGGCGAACATGCGCAAGCGCTGAGCCGGCGCGGGTCTCGCTCCTCGGCTCGCTGCTCGCGGGCTGCTCGAGGCGCCGTTCGGCCGCTGGCTCGGCTGACTCTCACGCGCGTGCAAGCCACACGCAAAAAACCTCTCAAGCCCGCGCGCCTGCTTCCGACAAGTCCTCCACGCGCCGCACTGCCGCTGCGCGCTGGAGGAAGCCGAGATGCCCGCCGCACTGCGCCCGATCGACGAGCCCACCCTCACGCGCATGGTCCGCTACGCGCTCGCGACGGCGATGGACGTGATCACGCTGCGGCCCGGCGCCCGCCCCCTCGTGAGCGGCCTCGGGCCCGATCGCGCACTGAACTTCCGCCAGCTCACCTGCGACGACACGCACGCGGTCGCGGAGATCGTGCTCGCCGCCTCCAAAGTGCCGACGCGACGCGCGGCAGAAGCTGGCGACTCGGCGATCGAGCTCTTCCCGCTTTGGGAGATTCCGGGCAAGGCGCTCGTCGAGATGCACGTCGAGCGCGCGCCCGGCGGGCTCGCGCTGCGCCTCGAGCTGCTGCGCCCGCTCACCGACGCCTCGGAGATCGCACTGCTCGAGGCGTAACGAGCGGGGCGAAGCGTCCGAAGCCGAGCGAAGATCGCGCCTGCCAGTCGGTGGGAGGGAGCGCGATGCCGCTGTTCGTGTGGATCGGTCGTGACCGCGAAGGCTCCGCGGAGCAGCGCGCGAAGGTGCGCCCCGTTCACCTCGAGAGCCTCGGCGCGCACGCTGCCAAGATTCGCTTCGCGGGCCCGCTGCGCGACGAGCACGCCACGCCGCGCGGGAGCGTGATCGTGCTCGAAGCGGCGAACATCGCCGAGGCGCGCGCGATCGCGGCGAGCGACCCGTACGCGCGCGAGGGCGTGTTCGCGAGCTGGGAAGTGTTCGAGACGACGCAGGTGTTCCCCGCGACGAGCTAGCTCTCGGGCGGCGCTTCCGGCGCAGCCGCGTCCGCCGCCGCCTCCGTGACCGCCGCTGCGGCCGCTGCCTCGGCGGCTTCGCGCGCGGCGCGCTCCGCGGCCCAGCGCGCTTCGACGACCTTCGTGAGATCCGCGAGGCCGCGCTCGAAGTCCGCGCCGACCATCGCGTCGACGTCCATGAACAGGCCGGCTGCCTTGGCCATGAAGTCGTTCTTGCCGGTCATCGCCCAGGTGACGTCGGTGCCGCCAGCCGCCGGCCCGAGCTCGAGCGTCACGTCGTTGGTCGCCTTCATCGGGGTCACGAACTCGAGGCGAATCGCGACGCGCGCGGGCGCGCTTTCGACGATCGTCATGCGCCCCTCGCCGACCTGCTCGTTGCCGATCCAGTGATAAGTCGCACCGACGCCGGAAGCAGGCCCCGAGTACTCGCGCTTCATCGCGGGGTCCATCTTCTCCCACGGCGACCAGGCGGCCCAGCGCCGGAAGTCGTCGATCTCCTCGAACACGATCTCGCTCGGCGCCGCGATCGTGGTGGAGCGCTCGATGCGAAACTCGCTCGGCCGCGTCGCGACGAACGCCGCGAAGCCGCCCACGACGAGAGTCAGCGCGAACAGCACGTTCTTCATGCGAACCCCCTCGCGCGCCTCAGGAGAGCCCGGCACGCAGGAACGAGAGAATGCGACCCCAAGCGCGCTGCGCGGTGGCGGCGTCGTACTCGGCGGGCCGCGTGTCGTTGAGGAAGGCGTGGTCGACGCCGGCGAACACCGTGAAGTCCGTGCGCACGCCCGCGGCGCGCAGATCGGCCTCGAGTTGATGCGCGGTCTCCGGCGGAACGAACGCGTCGCGCTCGGCGAAGACACCCATGACCGCGGCGCGAATCTTCGTGAAGTCGATGCGCACGTTCGGATGCACGCCATAACAATCGACGACCGCCGAGATGCGCGGGCTGAGCGCCGCCGCGTAGAGCGCGAGCTGGCCGCCCATGCAGAAGCCGATCGCGGCGACCTTGCCGCCGTTCACGGCGTGATGGTTCACGAGCGCCGTGATCGCGCCCTCGAGGTCGCGCGCCGCACGCGGCAGCTCGAGGTCCATCATCAGGCGCCCGGCGACGTCGGGGTCCGCGGTCGACTCGCCGCGATACAGGTCCGGCGCGAGCGCCACGAAACCCTCGCGCGCGAGCCGATCGCACACCTCGCGAATGTGGTCGACGAGCCCCCACCACTCCTGCAGCACGATCACGCCGGGACCATGGCCGCGGGCGGGCACGCTCAGGTAGCCGCGCGCGCGCTCCCCGTTGCTCGCGAACTCGATCTCGCTGCCTGCGAACGCCATCACTTCCCCCTCGCGGCGTCAGCCTACGCGAGCGCGAGTGATTAGGGTGCGGCGGCGGTCACATCCTTCGCGCGCAGAACACCGGCAGCTCAGTCGTCGCAGGGCGAGCCGGGGAAGCCGCAGCCCGCGCCCGGATCGGGGTCGTCGCAGATCTCGCAAACGGCCGTGCAGCCCGAGCCCGGGTCGTCGCAGCTGTCGCGGCCCGGCGGGTCGAACGGGTCGATGCCGGGACCACCGGGCGGCGGCGAGCTCACGGGCGGCACCACGCTCGGCACGCCCGCGACGTAGAACGGACAGGTCGCGCCGTCGCCGAGCGCGACGCTCGGTGCGCCGGCCAGCCCGCCGAGCACCGCGCTGCTGCCGTCCGCTGCGAAGCAGCTGCCGGCCGGCACGGTCTTCGCGCCGTCGCGCGCCATCACGACGATTGGCTCGTCGTGCGCGCAGACGCGCACCGCATCGCCGTCGCGCGTGATCTCCGCATCGCCGCGGCCGGTGCCCGCCGCGAGCTGCGGCGTGTAGAGCTGCACGCGCTGCGCGGCGGTGTCGCGCACGTCCACGACGCGCACCGCGCCGCGGTCGACGGCGACCTCGGGCGCAGGGCGCGCGGAGAGCTGCACCGCACTGTTCGCGCCGACCTGCACGATCGCGTCGTCGACGAGCATGCCGACGCTGCCGTCGGCCCCCGTCACGATCATGTCGCAGGCGCTCACGACGTCGTCACACGCGAGCGCGCGGGACGAGCCGTCGGGGCTCACGGCGCGCGCGTCGCCAGCCACACTCGCGACCGAGCCGACCGGGCCGCTCGGCACGCACTCCGTGCGCTCCGCAGCGCGAGGCTGCGGCGCCTCGCTCGTGTGCGCGCGCTTGATCGGACCCGCTCCGTCGGCAACGGCCGCGAAGGGCGCAACCGCGAGAAGCAGGCACAGCGCAGGGATTCGGCAGCTTCGGCTCAGCATGGCGGGTTTCTCCCGCCAGTGAGTTACCGCCCGAGCGAATAGGTTACGTAGAGCCCCGCGACGTGGCGGTCGTAGTCGAACACGTCGACGTTCGACCAGCGGTTCTGGTAGCGGTAGTGCGCCAGCACGGAGAAGCCGGCGCCGAGCTCGCGTTCGAGCTCGACGCGCGCGCGCCACGCGACATCCTCGCGGGGGTGGCTCTCATACAGGCCGCTGCCGGGTGGGTCCTGATAACTCGAGCGGTGTGCGAACGGCAGCCAGCCGACGCCGGCAACCGCGCGCGCCTCGATCCGAAGCGGCAGCATCGTCTCGCCGCCGAAGAACAGCTCGCCTCCCTGGTAGTCGTACTCGCGGCCTTCGGCGGCGAAGCCGAGATAGCTCGCGCCGAGGTACAGCTCGCTCTCCTTGCTGACGGGGAACGCATGCTGCGCGGTCAGCCCGTAGCCCCAGCCGTCGCGATCGCGGTAGTCGGAGTTGCCCGCGCCGGGCGCGCCGACGGGCGGCGTCAGCACCGGAAACTCGTAGTCGAGGCGCGCCACGCGCGCGCTGAACTGCGACCGCCCCGCGTCGCCCCAATTCTTGAAGAGCGTCGGCGTGAGCTGCTGGTCGAACAGAAACCCGTCGCCGTCGATCCAGGCGTAGCCCACGTCGTAGCGGAGGCGGAAGAGCGTGGTCTCGTCGATCCGGTAGTCGATCCACGGCGAGAGCGTCGGGTGGTGCTCGTCGAAATCGCCGAGATCGAAGTGCGCCGAGCCGTAATAAGTCCCGCTCAGACCGCCGGACCAGTCGCCGCGCCGGAACAGCTCCGCGCCCGCATGCGCCACCCACACTGCGCGTCCATCGCGCTCGTTCGAGATGTCGGTGTCGAGGTCGACGCCCTCGCCGCGCAGGACGACGTTGCTGTCCCACTCGGCGCCGACGCGCAGGAAGCCCCAGCGCGCGAGCGGCGCTGCGGCGACCCCTTTGCGCGCGGCCTCGGCCTGCTTCGCCCACTCGCTGCCGGGCGCGAGCGCGATCACGCGGTCGAACGAGGCGTTCGCGCGCGCGCGATCTTTCGCGGAGAGCCACGCGAGGCCGCTGTAGTACGCCGCCACGGGAGCCATCTCGCCGGGCGCGAGCTCGCGCGCGCGGTCGAAGGCGGCGCCGGCGCCGGCGTTGTCCGAGCCATCGAGCAACAACAACCCGCGGTAGAGGTGATACTCCGCGCGCTGCTGCGCGCTCGCGGGCATCGCGTCGAGCGCCTGACGCGCGCCCTGGCGGTCGCCCACCTGGTAGCGCGCGATCAGCAGCGGCAGCTGCGCGTCGGGCATGCCCGGCTGCGCGCGCTGCGCCTCGTCGAGCGCTGCGACGGCCTCCGCCCAGCGCTTGCCATCGATGTGGCACTGGCCGCGCAGCAGCGCCGCGCGCGCGCCCGTCGCGCCCGTCTGCGCCAGCAGCGCGAGCGCTTCGTTGCACTTCCCCGAACGCGCCAAAGTGCTCGCCCGCAGCAGATGCGCAGCTTGCTCGTCCGCGCGCACGGAACCCGTGAGCACGCACGTCGCAAGCAGCGCTGCTGCGATCCCCCCACCGGATCGCATCATCGCTTCACCTCTTCAGGCGTTTTCGCACCGCGAGCATCGTGCCGGAGAACGCGAGCAGAGAGATCACAGCGGGTTCCGGAACCTGCGCGAGCTCCAGGAAGTTCACGCGGTATTGCGGGAACACGCAGAGCAGCGGGTTCGTCTGCACGACTTTCAGTGCCATCGCCACGGCGTAGCTGATCGGAACATCGAAGCTGGCACCTTGAGCGAGATCACCGACGTAGTACGCGAGATACGTGACGTTGGGGAAACCCGTCGGGTGGACGAGCGCCCAGTTCGGGTCCGTCGGATCGATCACGAGTCCGATCCGGCTGTTGTCGTTGTAGTGGGACGCGTTCGAATCGTTCGGATCGTGGCCCTGAATCACGATCCAGAGATCCTGATAAGCGCGATCGACGGCCCGCACCGTCCAGGTGCTGTCGCCCGTGCTCGGGTTCGCCTTCGTCGCGCCCTGCACGCTATGGCCGGGAATCGGCGACGGCGTCGTGATCGTGACGCGCGGCGAGCCGGGCGACGGGTTCGAGAAGAACGTGCTGTCGACCAAGAACTCGATGCCTGCGCCCGAGGCCGCCCCGCTCGACGCCGCGTCGAAGCCGAATCCCCCGTTCGGTTGTAGCCACATTTGGATGGGTGCAGCGTTCGCCGGCAGCGCAGCGGCGAAGAGCAGCCCGGCGAAGGTCGCGGCTCCCGCAAATCGGCTCCGAATCGACATCGGCGCAGTTCCCCCAGTCGGTTTCGAGATGAGTGGCCGCGGGCTTGCATTCGTGGCGGGCGGACTTGCGCTCCCCCCGGAATGCGAGTCCTCAGGTGCGGGTCGCCAGCACTCCCTCGAACGCAGCGCCCTCGGGAAAGCGCTTCAGGGCCGGGAAGTCCTGCGCGGGACCTGCGTGCGCGAGCGCCACTCGGCAGCTCGCCGCTCGTGCGGCGGCTTCGACCCGCTCGGCGAGCCGCCCCGCCGAGCGCCGGTCGTTCGTGGTCACGAGCAGGAACCCGCCTGGCCGCACTCGCGCGAGGCACGCCGCAACGAAGCCTTCGAGGCCCTGCCGCGCGCTCCAGAACTCGGCGCCCGCTGCGGCCGCCGTCGGCGGGTCGAGCACGATGCCGTCGAAGCGCTCGTCCGCCGCGAGCTCTGCGAGATACCGGCGCGCGTCGCGCTTCACGCTGCGGTGTCGCTCGAGCGGAAGCGCCGAGAGCCGCAGGTTCTCTTCGATCCGTGCGAGGTAAGGCGCCGACAGATCGACGCTCACGACCTCGGCCGCACCCGCCGCGAGCAGCGCCGCGCTGAAGGCGCCGGTGTGCGCGAACAAGTTCAGGTAGCGCCCGCTGGCGTGAACGAGCGCGGCCACACGCGCGCGATTCGCGCGCTGATCGGGGAAGAAGCCCACGCCCGGATGCGGACGCGCGGGCTCGGCGAGACCGCTCTCGATGCGGACGGCGAGCGCGCCCTCGTGCACCACGAGCGGCTCGGGCAACGCCGGCCCGGACAGCTGCCGCACGCACGTGAGCTCACCCGGCGGCTGCGGGCGCAGCTGCAACACGAGCACGGTGCTCGGCTCGTGGCCGAGCTCTTCGCGGAGCGCGCGGGCAAGCGCCGCGCTCGCCCGCTCCCAGAGCGGCAGCGCTGCGCGCCCCGCCACGAGCACGCGCAAGAGCGGACCGAAGCGATCCGCGAAGAGTCCCGGCAGCGCGTCCGCCTCGCCGTGCACGAGGCGCAGCGAGTCGCTGCTGCGCTCGGCGCGCAGCTTCTCGCGCCGAGCGAGCGCGCGCGCCACGCGCTCTTCGATCGATGCGGGCTTCGGCGCTGGCGCGCGTGACCGCGCCGCGTGCGGAGCTCCCGCATGCCACATGCGCGCGACGAGGTGCGGGCCACTCTCGATGCGCGCGAGCCCGAGCGAATCGCCCTCGCTCACGAGCTCGACGATGGCTCCCGGCGCGAAGCGGCCGTCGTCTTCGCTCTCGCGATCGCGCGTGAGCCACGGATGCCCCTTTGCGAGCGCGCGCCGCGCCGCCTCGGAGATGCGCAGCTGCCCCTCGTTCGCGAACAGCGGCTCGCCCTCGCGCGCGAGCGAGCCGCCGTGGGCGAGGTCGCCGATCGCGGGCGACCCAGCCTGCGCGAGCCACGACAGGGCGCGCGTAGCGCCCTCGCCTTCACACTCGAAACGAACGCGCGAGCGCTCGCCTCGCGCCTCGAGCACCTCGAACGACAAGCGCGAGCCGCCGCGCACAGGGACGACGCCCGACGGCCACGGCAACGCCGGCGCGTCGAGGTCGAAGGCCTCGCCCGTCGCGAGCGGCAGCGCGGCCTCGCTCCGATCGTCGAGCCAGAGTGCGCTCGCGGGTGGAATCTCCGCGTGGAGGTCGCGGATCGGCGCGCCCACCTGCCATTCGCTTCCTACGCCGCCGAGCCGCGCGAAATGGAGGCGGCCGTCGCGCAGCACCTTCTGCACGCCGTGCGCTGGCCGCACGCGCTCGAGCACGTCGGATACGCGCAGGCGAGTACCGGGCGAGCGGAAGCGGAGCTGCATCGCGGCACGATTGCGCCTGCGCTCGGCTCGCGCGAGGCGCGCGCGGCGGACACACTGCGCGCGATGCAGATCGAAGCGCCGCCCGCCGTGCTCGCGCTGTGCGACGCGCTGCGCGCGCACGGGCACGAGGCCGTGCTCGTCGGCGGCGGCGTGCGCGACGCGCTGCTCGCGCGGCCAGTGCGCGACTGGGATGTCGCGACTTCGGCTCCCGTCGATGCGCTGCTCGCCCTCTTCCCGCGCGCGATTCCCGTCGGCGCGAGCGCGCGCCACGGCACGGCGCTGGTGCCGACGCCCGCCGGCCCCGTCGACGTGACGACCTACCGCGGCACCGATCTCGCGGCGGATCTCGCGCGCCGCGACTTCACCGTGAACGCGATGGCGTTCGACCCGCACGCGCAGCGGCTGATCGACCCGCACGGCGGGCGCGCGCACCTCGCCGCGCGGCAGCTGCGCGCGGTGGGCTCCGCCGCCGCGCGCTTCGAGGAAGACCCGCTGCGCGCGCTGCGCGCCGCGCGCCTGCTCGCCGAGCTCGGCCTCACGCCCGACGCGGAGATCGAGGCGGCGATGCGCGCGAGCGTGCCATCGCTCGAGCGCGTTGCGCCCGAGCGCCTGCGCTCCGAGCTCACGCGTGCGCTCGTGGGCGCGCACGCGCGCGCGGCGTTCGAGTTGTTACGGAGGACCGGCATCGAGGCAGCGCTCGTGCCCGGCGCGCGCGACGACGCGCCCGCCGTGATCGGTGCGATGCCCGCCGACCTGACGCTGCGGCTCGCGGCGTGGCTGCGCGGCGCCGTCCGCGGGCGCGTGCTCGCCCGCCTGCGCTTCGGCCGCGCGAGCGCGCGCCGCATCGACCGGCTGCTCTCGCTGCACCCCCTCGACGCGGGCTTCGACGGCAGCGAGGCGAGCGCGCGCAAGATCCGGCAGCGCTGCGGCGACGCCGAGACCGTCGCGGCGCTGCTGGCGCTGCGCAGCGCCGAGTGCGCGATCGAGCAGAACGTGTGGTGGGACGCGAAGCTCGCCGCGCTGCGCGCCGGCTTCGCGGCGGCCGAGCGCGCGCCCTTCGGCCCCGCAGACCTCGCGCTGCGCGGCGACGAGGTGATGGCGGCGCTTGGCTGCGGCCCAGGCCCGCGCGTGGGCGCCGCGCTGAAGCACCTCGTCGCGCACGTCGTCGCCGACCCGAGCGCGAACACGCCCGAGCGGCTGCGGGAGCTGATCGCGGCGTGGCTGGAGGCGCCCGGCGGGCAACGCAACGCGGGTGTCTGACGCGGCCGCGGCGACGCGCGGCTCCGTTACCGTGCTCGCCCCATGTCGCTCCGCGCCGCGCCCTGCACGCTCACTCTCGTTCGCCACGGCGAGACGCCCGCGAACATCTCCGGGCTCTGGCACGGCTCGCTCGACACGCAGCTGACTGCGCGCGGCGAGCGGCAGGCCGCGCGCGTCGGCCTGCACGTCGCGCGCACGCGCGGCGACGTGCGCGCGCTCTACGCGAGCACGCTCACGCGAGCGCGGCGCACGGCAGAGGCGATCGGGGCGCGCGTCGGCCTCGCGGTCGCGACCGAGGCGGCGCTCTGCGAGTACGACCTCGGCGCGTGGGAGGGCCGCAGCTACGCGGAGCTCGTGCGCGAGGAGAGGCTGTTCGAGCGCATGGCAAAGGAGCCCGACTGGCGCCCGGGCGGCGGCGAGTCGGCGCGCGCCGTCGCCGAGCGCCTCGCGGGCGCACTGCGCACGATCGCGGCGCGCCACGCCGGCGAGCGCGTCGTGGTCGTCTCACACGGCGGCGCGCTCACGCTCGCGTTCGGCCTGCTGCTCGATGGCGACCCCGGCGTGTGGCGCCGCGTGATGGACAACGCCGCCGTCAGCGAGCTCACGCTCCACCCGGAGCCGCGGCTTCACCGCTTCAACGAGGTGCACCACCTCGACGGCCTCGCATGAGCGACCGCCCGAGCGGCCCCGAGCTGGAGGACGCGATCCTCGCCTTCGTGCGCGAGCGCGACTGGGTCACGTTCGCCGCGCTGCACAAGCACTTCGCGGGGGACGAGCGCCACGAAACGGAGATGGTGCTGCCCGGAAACCGCGTGATCTGGGCAGGGCTCACGCTCGACGTGATTCACGCCGTGCTCGCGCTGCTCGAGCAGGGCCGGCTAGCCTCGCTGCCAGGCTCGAAGGCGGCGTATCGCCGCGACGGTCGCGTGCTGAACCTGCCGATCGAGCGCCGCGCCGAGCCGCACGACGAGCCGCAGTGGTTTCCCGTGTTGTTACGGGCGATGGACGCCGTGCTCGCAGACGAACAGGAGCAGTCGTAACCCGCTGCGCCTAGCGCCGCCTGCGCCTGGCGCGGCATGCTGCGCGGCTCGCTGGGAGACGACGCGTGGCGCAGCTCGAACCGTGGCTCGACGGCTTTGCGTTCCTCGAGGGCCCGCGCTGGCACGAGGGGCGCCTGTGGTTCAGCGACATGCACGCGCGGCGCGTCTACGCGGCGAGCGAGGACGGCGCGGTGGAAGCGATCGCGCGCGTGCCCGAATGCCCGAGCGGCCTCGGCTGGCTGCCGGACGGGCGCCTGCTCGTGGTGTCGATGGAAGACCGCAAGCTGCTGCGCCGCGAAGCCGACGGCGCTCTCGTCACGCACGCCGACTTGTCAGGGATCGCGTCCTACCACTGCAACGACATGGTGGTCGACGCCGCGGGCCGCGCGTATGTCGGCAACTTCGGCTTCGACATCCACACCGGCCAGAAGCCGAGCGCCGCGAAGCTCGCTCTCGTGCAGCCGGGCGGCGCCGCTTCCGTGGCGGCGACGGATCTGATGTTCCCGAACGGCGCGGTGATCACGCCGGATGGGGCCACGCTGATCGTGGGCGAGTCGTTCGGGCGCCGGCTCACCGCGTTCGACCTCGACCCTTCCAGCGGCGCGCTCTCGAACCGCCGCGTGTGGGCTGCGCTCGACGGCGGCGCGGTGCCCGACGGCATCTGCCTCGACGCCGAGGGCGCGATCTGGGTCGCGTCGCCGATGAGCCGCGAGTTCGTGCGCGTGCACGAAGGCGGCCGCGTCTCGCAACGCATCGCCTGCGGCGAGCGCATGGCGATCGCCTGCATGCTCGGCGGCGCCGATCGCCGCACGCTGTTCGCGCTGACCAGCGCCACGATCGACCCCTACGAATGCCGCCGCCTGCGCAGCGCGCGCGTCGAACGCGTACGTGTCGACGCACCCGGCGCGGGGATGCCGTGAACGCGCGTTCATCGAAGCGCCTCCGCCTCTCGCGCTGCTCGATTGATTAGGCTTGAACCCTACTCCCAGGAGCCCAACCCATGAAGATCGACGCCGGCCTCAACGCCTCGGACCTCGCGCACGTTCCGGAGAAAGCGCGGCGCCTCGAGGCGCAGGGCTACGACGGCATCATCACCGCCGAGACCTCGCACGATCCGTTCTTTCCGTTGCTGCTCGCAGCCGAGCACACCACGCGGGCGGAGCTGATGACTTCGATCGCGGTCGCGTTCGCGCGCAGCCCGATGACGCTGGCGAACATCGGCCACGACTTGAACGCGTACTCGAAGGGCCGCTTCATCCTCGGCCTCGGCTCGCAGATCGCGCCGCACATCACGAAGCGCTTCAGCATGCCGTGGTCGCACCCGGCGGCGCGCATGCGCGAGCTGATCCTCGCGATGCGCGCGATCTGGAAGTGCTGGCACGAGGGCGAAAAGCTGAACTTCCGCGGCGACTTCTACGCGCACACGCTGATGACGCCGATGTTCACGCCCACCGACACGAAGTACGGCGCACCGAAGGTCTTCCTCGCCGCGGTCGGGCCGATGATGACCGAGGTCGCGGGCGAAGCGGCCGACGGCATGATCATCCACGCCTTCACCACCGCGAAGTACGTGCAGGAAGAGACGATTCCCGCGATCGAGCGCGGGCTCGCGAAAGCGGGCAAGAAGCGCAGCGAGTTCCAGCTCGCCTACCCCGTCTTCGTCGTGACCGGCCTCGACGAGAAGAGCTGGGAGCAGTCCCGCACCGCGGTGACGAAGCAGATCGCGTTCTACGGCTCGACCCCCGCGTATCGCCCCGTGCTCGAGAAGCACGGCTGGGGCGAGCTGCAGACCGAGCTGAACACGATGAGCAAGCGCGGCGAGTGGGACGAGATGGGCCGCCGCATCACGGACGACATTCTCGAGCAGTTCGCCGTCGTGGGCTCTCCGAACGAGATCCCGCCCCTGCTGAAGACGCGCTACGGCGGCTCGGTCGATCGCGTGATGGCGACCTTCACGTTCGCGTCCGATGACGCACGGCGCGCCGCACTGGAAGAGCTGCGCGCGAAATGACGCTGCCGAAGTACGAGACGCTCGAGCTCGCGCAGGAGCCGAACGGAATCCTGCGCGTGTGGCTGAGTCGTCCCGCGAAGCGCAACGCGCTGAACACGACCGCGCTCGACGAGATCGCGGATTGCTTCTCGCGCATCAACACCGAGTGGAACGTGCGCGTCGTGGTGCTCGGCGGGCGCGGCGCCTCGTTCTGCGCCGGCGCGGACCGCAAGGATCCGCCCGCGTCGGGGCGCACGCGGCGCTCCTCGGGCGCGACGGAGCGCGAGCGGCGCTGGGCGGGACAGATCGGGCGCCGCGCGTGCGCCGCGATCGCGGACTGCGAGGCGATCACGATCGCGCGCGTCCACGGCCACGCGGTCGGCGGCGGCCTCGCGCTCGCGCTGTGCTGCGACTTCCGCGTCGCGGCGAGCGACACGGTGTTCCACGTTCCCGAGGTCGACCTCGGGCTCCCGTTGTTATGGGGCGCCACGCCGAAGCTGATCTACGAAGTCGGCGCCGCGCGCGCTCGCGAGATCATCCTCGCCTGCGATCGCTTCGACAGCGCGCAGGCCGAGCGCTGGAACGTGGTGCACCGAAACGTTGCGCCTGCGCAGCTCGATGCCGAGACGGCGAAGCTCGCGCAGCAAATGGCCGCGAAGCCCGAGATCGCCGTGCACATGGCGAAGACCGCGCTGCGCGGGTACGCGCGCACCGCGAATCTCGGCGACGCGACCGAGGCCGACGTGGATCTGATGCTCGCGGCATCGCGCGTCGGCGCCGCGCGCGACGCGTTCAGGATCCCGGACTAGAACCCACCTCGCGTTCCTCTCGTCGCCGGGCGCGGTCCGGAATCCCGAGATCGGTTCTAGACGGAGCGAAGGCGAAACGCGACGAGCGTTGCGTAGTGCTCGAAGCCGAGCCGCCTCGCGATCGCGAGCGCGGGCGAGTTGGTGAGCAGCGTCTGGTAGAGCACGAGCGCGCCCTGCGAGAGCGCGTGCTCGCACATGGCGCTCACGACGCGCGTGCCGCATCCCGCGCCCCGCGAGCGCGGATGCGCGATCACGCAGGGATCGGAGACCGCCGCGGCTTGCGAACGCAGCTGCCCGAGCGCGCAGACCTTGGCACCGGCAAACGCGGCCCACGTGGGCGGGCGATCGGAGACGATCCCTGAGTGATCCCATTCGCCTGGCGCGGCGGCGTCACGCACGGTTTCGAGGGCGCCGCCTTCCTCCGGCGCCAGCTGGCGAACGTCGTCCGAGCGCACGGGAGTGAAGCCTTCTGGCGCGAGCCAGCCCTGGTAGGAAGGACCGACGCTCCGTTCGGTAGCGGCTCCAAGCGCCAGCTCCACGCAGCGCGCGGCGTCTCGCGCGCCTGTGTTCGCAGCACGGTCCCGGAGCCGCGCGATCCAGGCGGGAGCAGCAGAGATCACGCAGCTCTCGCCCCGCGTGAAGCACCAGACCCCGAGCCAGCTGCCGAGCGCGGCATGTGGCGTGACGACGATGCCGGGCCGCGAGAGATCGTCGGGAGCGACGCCGAGGAAGCGAGCCCAATGGGCGCCGACGCGCTCGGTCGCTCCGCGCTCACTCACGCGACGCTCTTTTCCAGCTCCTCGAAGCTCGAGAGAATCGCGTCGGCGAACGCGGCGAGGCCGGGCACGAGGTGCGGATCGGCGATGCAGCCGAAGCTCAGCTGGCCCGCGTAGCTCGCGAGCGCGACGCCGAGGCCGACTCCCTCGGTCAGGTTCACGACCGGGGCGAGCGCGTGGAGCTTCGCGCCTAACAAGCGGAGCGGCTCGCTCGGCCCCGGGATGTTCGTCACGACGAGATTGAACGGGCGGTTCTGCAGCGCGACCCGCGCGGCGGCGCCGACCAGCGCGCTCGTGGTGAGCTCGGCGACCTCGTCCAGCAGCTCGAGGCCCTCGACTTGGTGTGAGGCCTTCGCGCGCGCGCTCGCCTCGCGAATCGCGGCATAGCGCTCGCGCACGTCGGAGATGCCGACCGCGAGCTCGATCACGCAGATCGCGACGCGATTGCCGCCGTCGTCCGGGTCGCCTGCGCGCCGCCGGTTCACCGGCACGCTCGCGCGCAGCGTGACTCCCTCGACCTCGGCCCCCTCGGCGATCAGAAGTGAGCGGAGCGCGCCCGCGACGCACGCGAGTGCGACCTCGTTGACCGTGCCCCCGAGCCCGGCGCGCAGCGCATCTACACGCGACATGGCGAGCGAGCGCCAAGCGAAGCCACGCAGCGGGCCGAGCGGCGCGTTGAACGGAGTCGTCGGCGCGGGCTCGAGCGCGGCAGACAACGTCTCGCCGAGCGTGGTCGCGCGCTCGACCGCGCGCGATGCGATGGACTCCAGCTCCTCCCGGCTCTCGAGCCAGCGCGGCAGCTTGCGCAGTGCGCCCAGCCAGCGTTCCGCGCGGTGCCCGATCTCGCGCCGTAACAACTCGTCGCGATCCGGCGCCGGTCGCGGCGTCCACGGGGGAGGCTCCGCGATCTGCTCGCCCTTCGCGCTGACGAGCAGCCGCCCGAACCAGTCGAAGCCGCCGACGCCGTCGACCATGCAGTGGTGCACCTTCGCGAGCAGCGCGCAGCGCGTGCGCGTCACGCCCTCGATGAACCACAGCTCCCAGAGCGGCCGTTCGCGATCGACCGGCTCGGCGACGAGCCGCCCCACGAGCTTCGCGAGCTCGCGCTCGCCGCCCGGCTTCGGCAGCGCCGTGTGAAGCACGTGCAGCGCAAGATCGAAGCTCGCGTCGTCGACCCACACGGGGTGACGATCGACCGGCGCGAACGCGAGGCGTTGACGCGTGCGCGGCACCGCGTGCAGGCGCGCCTCGATGCGCCGTCGAATCAGCGCGAGATCGAGCGCGCCGTCCGCACCTCGCAGCGGCTTCGCATCCAGCCAACACAACACGGCGACGTGCTGCGGCGCGTTCGCTCCCTCGAGATCGAGGAACAGGCGATCGCGCGCGCTGAGGCGTTCGGCGAAGGCGTTCATCTGCCCAGGGTAACTGCGTCAAGCGACAGCGAGCCGGACAAACGTCTCCGGCTATCTCGTGACCGCCTTCGCCGATCTTCCTTGTCGACTCCGCAAACGGCTCCGCAGACTCCGCCGTTTGCTGCGCGCTCCGCTTGCGGCCTCGGCCGACCTACGCGGGTTGTCGGTTCGACTTCGCGGTGGAGCTGGCGTGGAGAGGTACGCGTTGCTCCGCGGCACTCAGAACAGCGCGCCCTGCTCGGCTTCGTCGAGGCAGCGGGCGTCGTCGTTGTGGACGTCGTTGACGCGGGTCGAGACGCGGCGGTGGGTCAGCTGCGCGCCGCGCGTCGCCGCGAGCTTCGCGAGCACGGCGTTGACGTCGCGCGCGCTCGGATCGAGCCACGCCTCGTAGCCCGGAGGATCGACGAGGATCGGCATGCGCTCGTGGAGCGCCCGAATGTTCGGCGTCGCGGCAGTGGTCACGATTGTTAGGGACTCGAGCGCGCCGCCTGCGGGGGTGCGCCAGCGCTCCCAGAGGCCAGCGAAGGCGAACAGCTCGCCTTGCGGCAGTGCGATGTGGTAGGGCTGGCGCTCGCCGCGGGCGCCGCGCCATTCGTAAAAGCCGTCGGCGGGAACGAGGCAGCGGCGGCGCTCGGCGGCTTCGCGGAACGCGGGGCGCTCCGTCAGCGTCTCGACGCGCGCGTTGATGTGCTTGGCGGCGTCGCCCGCGTGCTTCGCCCAGAACGGGACGAGGCCCCAGTGCAGCTGCACCGCCTCGCGCGTGCCGAGAGGCGCGCGGATCGCGAGCACGGGCTGCGTGGGCGCGACGTTGAAGCGCGGCACGAGTACCGGCGCGGCCTCGAGGCCGAAGTGCTCCGCGACCTCGGCCGCCGAGCGCGTGAGCGTGAAGCGTCCGCACATGCGCCCACGGTAGGCCGCTCGCGAAGCGAGCAGCGAGCGGAGTCACGCGGAAGCGTAACGTGCGTTCCGCGGCGACGGAAGCGCGCGACACAATTGCGTGTCGGCTGCGCGCGGCAACGCGCGTGCAGGACCCCGCGCGATCTCCACGCGCGGCCAAAGCTCCGGCGGCGCGCCGCCTCCGGGCGCACGCTTCTTGCACGAACGTGCCCGGGGGCGTGCGTCTCGCACGCCGGATGCGGGGGCATTCATGCGAACTACGAGCGTGCTGATCTCCGTCGCGCTGGTCGGATTCGGCTGTGCGCAGAGCACACCCTGGAAGGACTACCGCGAGACGCCCGTGATCGAACGCGGCGCGTGCGCGACGGTGATCATGCCCGGCGAGCAGGCGCCGCTCGGCAGCGAGCCGAACTGCCCGAATGGCTACTCCTCGCTCGGCGGCGCCACGGTCTACGACGAGAAGGACTACCAGCAACCGGGCTCGGGCAAGCGCGCGCTGAAGCGCGTGGCGCGCGTGCCCGCCGCCGTGCTCGGTGCGCCCGTCGCCGCCGGGGCTGCGGCTGCGAAGTCTGCGCGCGGCGCCTCGCAGTCCAGCTCGAGCCGCTCGGGCGGCATCGATCCGGCGCAGAGCACGCAGGATCAAGTCGAGCGGATGCGTCGCGAGATCCTCGAGCGCGAGCGCATGGGCCGCGGCCAGGCGCCGCCTGCTCACGCCGCTGGACCCGCCCCGAACCCTGCGCCGCAGCAGGTCGCGGCGCGAGCGCCGCGCGCGGGCGGTGCGAGCATCGCGGACGAGCTCGCGGCGCTGCGCGGGGCGCGCGCATCCGTAACGACTCCAGCGCGCGACGGTGCGCCGGCCGAGCCCCTGAGGAGCGCCGCTGCGGTCTCGGCGCCGCCGATCGCGGACCGCGTCGCCGATCGCGATGGGGACGGCGCGCCGGATCACTGGATCTATCGCGATGCGCAGGGTCGGCCCGAGCGCGAGCAGTACGACGAGAACGGCGACGCACGGCAGGATCGCACGGCGTGGCTCGACGCCGTGACGGGCCGCGAGACGCGCGTCGAGGAAGACGCGAACCTCGACGGCCGCGTCGACACCTGGGTCGAGTACGTGGACGGCGCGCCCGCGCGCCAACGGCGCGACACGAATCACGACGGCAGCGCGGACCAGTGGAGTTATTACGACCGCACGGGCAAGCTCGCGCGCCAGGAGCAGGACCTCGACGGCGACGGCTACCGCAACCGCGAGACGCTCTATCGCGAGGGCAAGCTCGCGAAGCAGCGCGACGACCGAGACGGCGACGGGCGCTTCGACCTCGTCACGACCTACGATGCCGAGGAGCGCATCGCGCGCCGCGACGAGGATCGCGACGGCGACGGCAAGATCGACGCGCGCTCCATCTACGAGAAGGGCAAACTCGTGAGGCGCGAAGTCGTGACGGAAGCGCTCGACGACGGCGACGACCTCTCGCAGACGGAGTGGTGATGGCGCAGCGGAGACCGAGCTGATGCCGCGCACGCCGCGCCACGCGTTCTGGATGCTGCTCGGCCTCTACGCCTGGCTCGCGCTCGTCGGCCCGATCGGCGCGCGCTGGGCGTTCGCCGCAGACCCGCAGCTCGCACGCCTGGGGCAGCAGCTGCACGCCTCGGTCAACGACTTCCGCGCCGAGCACCGCCTGATCCGCTTGGAACGGCGCCCAGACCTCGACGCCGTCGCGCGCGCCCACAGCGAAGACATGGTGAAGCGCGGCTTCTTCGCGCACGAGAACCCCGACGGCGATCAGTGGTGGAACCGGCTCGACCGCGCCGGCGTGCGCGACTTCACGCTCGCCGGCGAGAACGTCGCGCAAACCGACGAGGCCGACCCTAACAACGCCGTCCTCACGGGCTGGCAGAACAGCCCCGCCCACCGCGAAAACCTCCTCGCCCGGCCCTTCAACTCGACCGGCATCGGCGTCGCCCGCGCCCCCGACGGCCGGCTCTTCTACACGCAGCTCTACGTGACGTTCCCGCGCTGAGCCGCGACTCGACGCTCTGTTCCTGCCCCGCCGCTAGATGCGCGACTACACCAAGACCCAGAGCAGGAACGCCCCGGTCGCCGCACACACGATCCCCAGCGCCCGCAGCTCGATGCGATACACGCGCTCGTGGCCCTTCGCCCAGCCGGAGAATCCCTGCACGGCTCGGGCCCGCTGCTGCTGAATCGCCGGCGCCCGCACGAGCAGCGCGCCGCCGCCCAGGAACAGCGCGAACGCGAACAGCGCGATGATCGCCTCCGCGAGCGGCACGCGCTCAGAACCGCGCGCGCGTGTGGCGGTCGTCCCAATAGATCTCGACCTCGCGCGCATCGAGATCGATGGTGGGAGGCAGCACGACATAGCCGAGCACCACTTCGCCCTCGCTCAGCTGCCCGAGACGCCCTTGCAGCACGCCGAGCTGGCGGTCGCTCGTCGCGTCGGGCTGATACGTGATGTGCTCCTGCACGAAGGTGAAGTTCGGCCAGAACTCCTGCGCGCGATTCGAGCGCGCGGCGAAGAGCAGGACTTGGGCCGAGAGCGCAGCACCGCGCGCGCCATGCGCGGCGGCCAGGCGCTCCTCGAACGCGCGCGAGCGGGCGAAGGCAACCCGCGAGACGCCCTCGCCGCCCGCGGTTTCGCGTTCGAAGCGCGCCGGTGCGCGTTCCTGCGAGAGCTCGACGATCGCGAACAGGTCGGCGAGATCCTGCTCGCCGAGGCCGAGCTGGAGCGGGCCGACGTCGCGGCGCGGGGCCGCTTCCGCAGGCGCAACCGCCGCGCTCTGAAGCGCGGACGCCGCTGCGCCGGGGGCGGCACCCGAACCCCCGGCGGCTTGCCCGGCGCCCAGCTCGCGAACTTGGCGGGCCTGATCGACCACGTTGTACGGGTTGTTAGGGTCCTGCGCCTCGTTCCAGATCTGCCAGGTGTGCGGCTTCGGCAAGTACGACGGGCGCACCGGCGGCATCTCGCCGGGCTCGACCTGCTTCGCACGCGAGCACGGGATCTGCGACTCGTGCTGCACGATGAAGATCGAGCCGTCGTGACATACACCCGAGATCGACTCGGCATGGGCGGCGGCGCTCGCCGCGAGGGCGAGCCCGAGCGCGCGTAGAAGCTGGGGACCGGCGTTCCGCATGGGCAGCTTTTCCGGTTTGAACGCGGCTCAGTCTACTCGGAATTCGCGAGCAGAATCAATCACTTCCGCGGCTCTTGCGAGCATTTCGCGGAGCTTCGGTGTTTGACTCGCGAGAGCGCGCGTTTGCGCGCGCAGTTGCCTCTTCGCGATGGCGCGCGAACTCGAGCAGCTCCGTCACCTCGCGCGGCCCGAGCCGCCGGACTCCGCCGAGTGGCAGGCGCGCGAGCAGCCCCCATGCGCTCTCTCACGAGTCGCACCACGCGGTGCCCAAGCGCGTCCATCGCGCGGCGAATCTCGCGCTTGCGCCCTTCGCGCAGCACGAGCACCAGCTCGGTCTCGTTGCGCGCTTCGTCGTACGTCGCGGGCGAAACGTGCGCGGGCCGCATCGGCCCGTCGTCGAGCTCGATGCCCGCGCGCAGCCGCGCGAGCCCTTCGCGCTCGAGCTTCCCGCGCACGCGCACGCGGTACTCCTTGTCGACCTCGCGCGAGGGATGGAGCAGCGCGTGCGCGAGCTCGCCGTCGTTGGTCATCAGCACGAGGCCTTCGCTGCCGACATCGAGGCGGCCGACGGGGAACAGGCGCGCGCTCCGCGCTTCGCGGGGCATCAGGTCGTGCACCGTGCGCCGGTCGCCGCTGTGCGGATCGCTCAGCGTCGTGATCACGCCGGGCGGCTTGTTGAGCAGCCAGTACTCGCGCGCTTCCGCGCTCAGCGGGTTCCCGTCGACGAGCACGGCGTCGCGCACGAGGTCGGCACGGTCGCCGAGCCGCGCGATCCTTCCGTTCACGGTGACGCGCCCCGCGCTGATCAGCTCCTCCGCCGCGCGCCGCGATGCGATGCCTGCCGCGGCGATCAGCTTCTGCAGACGCTCCGCGCTCGCCGTCTGCGGCTTCGCCTCGCGCGCTGCAGGCTTCGCTGCGTGCGGCGCAGCGCGCTTGCGTTCGTCGCCACGCCGGCGCGGCGGCTTCATCGCGAGAGCCGCGATTCAAGCCGTGCGCGCGACCAACTCATCCCGAGGCCTCATGGGAGCCCGACGCCCCTGTTCGATCTTCTCGACCTCGCTCGGCTTCGCCTTGCTGCGCGCTTTGCTGCCGCGTGGGGCTTCGCTTGCGGTCAATGCAGCTCGCCCGGAGGCGGAGCGCTTTCGATGGCATCGGCGGTGTCGGCGTCGAGCGGCGTCACCGCGGCGGCGCTCTCCGGCGGCGGCAGCAGCTCCTCGACCTCGCGCAGCGTGGGCAGATCGTCGAGCTTGAGCAGGCCGAACACTTCGAGGAAGCGCTTGGTGGTCGCGTAGACGAGCGGACGGCCCGGCACTTCGCGATGGCCGGCGATGCGCACGAGCTTGCGGTCCACCAGCGACTTCAGCACGGGCCCCGCATCGACGCCGCGCACGTGCTCGACCTCGGCGCGCGTCACGGGCTGTCGGTACGCGATCACCGCGAGCGTCTCGAGCGCCGCGCGCGTCAGCCGCAGCGCACGCTCGCGGTGCAGCGCGCGCAGGTACGGTGCCACGCTCGCGCTCGTGCGCAGCTGGTAGCCGCCCGCGACCTCGCAGATCTCGAGCGCGCGGCCCTGCTCTTCGTACTCGCGCGTGAGCTCGGCGACGATGCCGGCGACCTCGCTGGCTTCGAGGCCGGGCACGATCTCGGCGAGGCGCGCCGCGCTCACCGGCTCGCCGCCCGCCACGATCAGCGCCTCGACCAGCTGCTTCTGCTGCGCGCGTTCCATCACAGCCCCTCCACGGCGCGCGGGTCTTCCGCAATGCGCCGCCGCCATTCGTCCGCACCTTCTTCCGAGCGCCGCAGCCGGATCGGCCCGGTGGGCACGCCGTCGTCTTCGCCCACGCCCTGATACACGCGCAGCGCCGCCACGCGCACCAGCTCGAGCAGCGCGAGAAAGGTCGCGACGACGAGCGCACGCGAGGGCGGAGCGCCGCTCGGCGCCACGAACAGCTGCTCGAACTCGAGCGAGGCGTCGCTGCTCCCGACCTGATCCATGATCGAGACCATGCGCTCGTAGACCGTCACCTGGTCGGCCTCGACCTCGTGCAGCCCCGGGCCCTGCGGCACGCGCGCGAGCACTTTGCGGAACGCGTCGAGCAGCGCAAGCAACGAGACCTCGATCTCGCGCTCGGCCTCGGGCGTAGGCGCAAGCTCGGCGGCCTGCGCCTTGAACACGTCGCGGCCCTCGCGCGGGAACTCGCCGAGCTTCTCCGCCGCTTCCTTGAAGCGCTCGTACTCGAGCAGGCGCGCCACCAGCTCTGCGCGCGGATCGGGGCCGTCCGACTCCTCACCGTCCTCGCTCGGCGGCAGGATCAGGCGCGACTTGATCCACGCGAGCGTCGCCGCCATCAGCAAGTACTCCCCAGCGACGTCGAGCTGGAGCTCTTGCATCAGGTTCAAGTACTCGACGTACTGATCCGCGACGTCGGCCACCGAGAGCTCGGTGATGTCCATCTCGTTCTCGCGAATGAGATGGAGCAGCAGATCGAGCGGCCCCTCGAAGAGCGACAGCTTGATCGCGCACGTGGCGCTGGACGCGGACCCCACCGCGGCGGACGTACCCGATTCGTGCATGCGAGCTCCGGGAGGCGACGAGACTGCGGAACGGGGGGTGGGTCGCACCCTACCCGATCGCCCTCGCGCCGTCAGGGTTTCCGTCGGTGCCCTTTCGACTTAGCGCGCGTGCTCGCGGCGGCCCTGCGCGCGCCCGCCGCCACTTCGCGCGCGAGCAGCAGCGCTTCGCCGCGCGTCGTCACCTCGCGATCGAGCACGGCAGCGCGAATGCGCGCGATCGCGCGGCCGACCTCCGGGCCCGCGAGCCCGAGCGCGACGAGATCGTCACCGCCGACGGGCAACGCGACGTGGCGGTCGACGCTCGCGTGCCGGTCGATGCGCGCGCGCAGCGGCGCCGGGGCCCATGCGCGCAGTGCGGCGAGCTCCTCCGGTGGAAGCGCCCGCAGCAGCGCATCGCTGGCGCCGCGCCCGCGAGCGCGCGAAAGGTCGCGC
Source organism: Deltaproteobacteria bacterium (assembly GCA_016875395.1). Taxonomy (NCBI): domain Bacteria; kingdom Pseudomonadati; phylum Myxococcota; class Myxococcia; species Deltaproteobacteria bacterium. The sequence continues at coordinate 60,103 of VGRF01000019.1, forward strand.
AGCGTGACTTCGCGCACGCGCGCGAAAGCCGCGATGCGCGTCGCGACGGCGCCGCGAATCGCGAGGCGCTCGAGCGCGCGGCGCGCGAGCGGCGGCTGCAGCGCGGCGAACCACACCATGAGGCCGATCACCCAGCCGCGCGGCGACGGCTCCGCACCGGTGTCAGCCGCGGCCGCGAGCCTGCGGAGCGCGGGCAGCGCCGACTTGGGCAAGCCGAGGCCCGGCTCGAGCGCGCCGAGTACGTGCCACGCCTCGAGCAGTGCCAGCGCGCGCGGCGAGTCGCCACCCGCGCGCGGCTCGTCGAACAGCTTCTCGAGCTCCGCAGCGAAGCGTTCCCCCGACACCGCGCCGAACGCGCCGCTGCGGAGCGCGTCGCGCAGCGCTGCGCGCGACTCGCGCGCGAGGCGAAGCTCGAAGCGCGCGGCGAGTCGCGCGGCGCGCAGCGCGCGCGTCGGGTCGTCGCGGAAGCTCGCCGCGTGAAACACACGCAGCTCGCCCGCGCGCAGGTCGGCCACGCCGCCACCGGGGTCGACGAGCGCCCTGCCCGCCGCCGGGTTCAGCGGGAGTGCGAGCGCGTTGAGGGTGAAGTCGCGGCGGCGGAGATCTTCCTCGAGCGTGCCGGGCTCGATGTCGGGCAGCGCGCCCGGCGCCGCGTAGGACTCGCGCCGCACCGTGGCGAGGTCGATCGACTCGCCGCCCGCGAGATCGATGCGCACCGTGCCGAAGCGTGCGTGCAGCGTCACGCGATCGCCCGCGAGCGCCGCCTCGTGCGCGAGCGCCGCGGTCTGTTCGCCCACCGCAGCGCCGCCCGGATTCGTCACGGTGAGGTCGGCGTCGCGCAGCGCGCGGCCGAGCATCAGATCGCGCACGGGGCCGCCCACGAGATAGAGCGCCAGCCCGCGCGTCTCCGCCGCGCGTGCGAGCCGCTCCGCGCGTACGCGCACGGCTTCCGGCAGCGCCGCGAGCGCAGTCTCCGCGCTTGCCGTGCGCAGCTCCCTCACCGCCGCGCGCCCGCGCCACGCGGGTGGTGCGTCTCGACCAGCTCGCGCATGCGCCCGCGGCTCACGTGGGTGTAGATCTGCGTCGTCGCGAGGTCGGCGTGACCGAGCATCGTCTGCACCGCGCGCAGATCGGCCCCGCCTTCGAGCAAGTCCGTCGCGAAGGCGTGGCGCAGCACGTGGGGAGAGACGCGCTCCTTCGCGATGCCCGCGCGCGCGGCGAGCGTGCGCAGGCGCGCGAAGAAGTTCTGCCGCGTCATCGGCGCGCCGCGAGCCGTGAGGAACACCGCATCGCAGCGCTTCTTCCCCAACAGCTGCGGGCGCGCGTCGCGCAGGTAGACGCCCAGCGCATCGAGCGCCGGCTCGCTCGCGGGCACGAGGCGCTCCTTGCGCCCCTTGCCGAGCACGCGCAGCACGCCCGCGCGCCGATCGAGCGCAGCGAGCGGAAGCGCCACGAGCTCCGACACGCGCAAGCCCGAGCCGTACAGCACCTCCAGCATCGCCCGGTCGCGCAGGCCCAGCGCGCCGTCGGGCGCGGCCGCCTCGATCAGCGCCGCGGTCTCGTCGGGCCGCAGCGTTCGCGGCAGCTGTCGCGGCAGACGCGGCGACGCGACGCCATCGCTCGCGTCGCGCGCGCAGCGCCCCGTCGTCACGAGGTACTGCGCGAAGCGCCGCACCGAGACGAGCATGCGCGCGCGCGAGCGCGGCCCGAGGCCCTGCGCTTCGAGCGAGGCTAGAAAGCCCGTGACGTGCTCGCGCGCGAGCGCGCGTGGCGTCGTCACGGACTTCCGCGCGAGCAGCTCCGCGAAGCGCGCGAGATCGGCGCCATACGCCTCGATCGTCTTGGGTGCGAGCCCGCGCTCCACCGCGCAGTGACGCAGGAACGCGTCCGTCGCATTCGAGATCGCATCAGCCATGCAGGTGCTGCGGCGCCGCCGCCGGGTCGCCGCCCACGACTGCGAGCAGGTCGCGACGCAGCCGCTCGATCCCGCGCTTGTTGAGCAGGCGCTTCTCGCGCGGAGTCTTCACGTAGAAGCTGTCCGCGGCTTGATCGAGCACGGTGGTCGCCTTCGACACGTAGATCTCGAGGTCGTGCGCGGTGATCGTGCGCGTCAAGTCGTAGAGCAGACCGAGGCGGTCGTCGGCATTGACGTCGATCACCGTGAAGAAGTCCGACACGTCGTTGCGCACCGACACGCTCGGCGGCGTGTGCGATGCGATGCGCTTCGCGCTGCCGGGTGGCCGCGCCTGCTTCGCGATCAGGTCGGCGACCGCGACCTCGCCGCGCAGCACGCGCGCCAGCGAGCTCTCGAAACGCTGCCAGCGCTCCTCGCGGACCTCGTCGTCGCCGGCTGGCGTGCCCACGCGGTAGACCTCGAGCGCGAGGCCGTTCTTCGTGGTGTAGACGTGCGAGCCGAGGATGTTGATCCCCGCCGCGGTGAGACAGCCCGCGACGTTGGCGTAGAGGCCGTGCGCGTCACGCGCGCAAACGATCAGCTCGCTGAAGCCCGCGCGCATGTCGCGCACGGTGCGCGTCACGGTGTGGCGCTCGGGATCGAACTTGAAGAGCGCCTGCGCGTGCCGCGCGATCTGCGGCGGCGTGTGCGAGACGAAGTAACGGCGAGGCATGCGCTCGAAGAACTCGTCGATGCGCGCCGCCGCAACGCCCTCCTCCGCGAGCTCCGCGCGCGCGCCCTCCATGCGCTGCTCGATGCGCCCCTCGATCAGCCCGAGCGCGAGGTCTTGCCCCTCGCCGCCGGCTTCGAGGTACTCGGCGGTGCGCTCGAACAGCTCCCGCAACAACTCCGCGCGCCACTCGGTCCACGCCGACTTCGAGCTGGCGCGCATGTCGGCGAACGTGGCGAGGTAGAGGTTGTGCAGGTTCTCGCGATCACCGCACAGCCGCGCGAACTCGACGATCACCTTCGGATCCGACAGATCGCGGCGCTGCGCCACGTGCGACATCACGAGGTGGTGGCGAATGATGAAGTTCGCGCGCGCGGCGCGCTCCGCGGGCAGCCCGAGCCTCGCGAGGCACTTCTCGCCGAGCTCGGCGCCGATCGCGGAGTGATCGCCACCGAAGCCCTTGCCGATGTCGTGCAGCAGGCAGCCGAGATAGACCATCGGTAGGTCTTGGGTGGTGTGCACGAGCTCGCTGAGGTCCTCGACCAGGCTCGCGTACTTGCCCTGCCAGAGCCGGCGCAGCTCTTCGACGAGGAAGATCGAGTGCACGTCGACCGTGTACGTGTGGTAGACGACGTGCTGCCAGCGGCACACGATGTGGTCCCACTCGGGCAGGTAGCGCCCTAACAAGCCCACGTCGTTCATCGCCATCAGGCTGCGCATCACGCGCCTCGGCGCGGAGAGGATCTGCACGAGCAGGTCGGCCACCGCCGGATCGCGCTGGTAGGCCTCGTCCACGAGATGCAGGTGCTCGCGCAGCATGCGGCGCGCCGCGCGCGAGAGCGGCACGTCGTGCGCCTGCGCGACGGCGAAGGCGAGCAAGAGGCGCAGCGGCTTCTCGCGCAGCAGCGCTGCATGCGGGATCTCGAGCTGGCCGCCGGCGATCTGGAAGCCCTCCTCCACCGCGATCCCCGCCGCCCGCGGCTTCGGCCGCACGCGCGCGAGGCACTGCTCGATCACGATCTCGGAGTGGGTCTGAATCGCGCGCGCGCAGCGGTAGTACTCGCGCATGAAGCGCTCGACGGGCAGCTCGCCCGACATCAGGTCGCGCTCGAAACCGAGCTTGCCCGCAAGCTGCTCCTGCAGCTCGAAGCTCATCTGATCGCTTTTGCGCTTGGTCTGGAGGTGGAGCGCGTTGCGCACGCGCCACACGAAGCCGAGCGCGTGCTGGTACTCGCGCAGCTCCGCCTCGGTGAGGAAGCCGACGTACAGCAGATCCGGCAGCTCGCGGAAGTCGCGCTCGCAGGCGCGCGCGACCCAGTACGCGGTGTGGTAGTCGCGCAGGCCGCCGGCGCCTTCCTTCACGTTCGGCTGCAACAGGTAGAGCGACTCGCCCATGCGCAGGTGCCGCTCGCGCAGCGCGGCCAGCTGGCGCTCGGCGAAGTCGCCGAGCTCCGGAATCGCGCGCTCGCGCACGGCGCGCATCAGCTCGTGGAAGAGCGTGGCGTCGCCCGCGAGGAAGCGCGCGGCGAGCAGAGCGGTCTGCGTCGCGACGTCCGTCTGCGCTAGCGCGATCGAGTCGCTCGCGGTGCGCACCGCGGCGCCGACCTGCAGCCCCGCGTCCCAGAGCGGCGTTTGCACGTGCTGCGCGACGGCGGCGCAGAAATCCTCGGCGCCGTCGTCCTCGAGGATCAAGAGGTCGACGTCCGACCCGAGCGACATCTCGCGCCGCGCGTAGCCGCCGACCGCGACGAGCGCGACGCGCGCTCCCGTCGCGCCGTACTTCGCGTAGTGAGCCGACGCCGCCACGTCGTAGAGCCTGCGAATCAGGCGATCGAGCCCATCCGAGTTCGCCGCGTTCACGGCCGCCCCAGTCGCGCCCTCGCCATGCAGGGCCGCGAGGTACGCGCGCAGCGCAACGCAGTAGTTCTTCGCGCCCGCCGAGAGCGCAGCGCCGCTCGCCTCTTCGCCCGGCCGCGCAAGCGGGACGTACAGATCGATCTCGGGTGCGCTCGTCATCGTGCAATCCCTGCGAGCGCCGTGCTGCGCTCCTTGCGATAGCGCGCGAGTCCGCGCGCGATCTGCTCGGCGATCACCTCGCGGTAGAGCTTGGTGCGCAGCCGGCGCGCCTCCTGCGAGTTCGTGACGAAGCCGATCTCGACGAGCACGGCCGGTGCGTCGCTGAGGAACAGCACGTGGAACGGGCCGCGCTTCACGCCGAGATCGTTCGCCTCGCCGTAGGCCTGGCGCACGCCGCCGACCACCTCGCCGTGAATCGCGCGCGCGAGGCTCGCCGAGCGCGAGCCGACCTCGTTCACCTTGAAGCCCGCGAGTGCGCGCTGCAGCGCGTCGAGCTGCGCCGGCTCGACGCCGCTCTCGCGCGCAGCCACGCGCAACGCGTGGCGCTCGTGGTTCACGTCCAAATAATAAGTCTCGATCCCCTGCAGCTTCGGGCGAGGCGCTGCGTTCACGTGGATCGAGACGAACACGTCCCCGCGCGCGCCCTCGGCGAACGCAGTGCGCTCCTCGAGCGAGAGCGTGCGATCGCGATCTCGGGTCATCAGCACGTCGAAGCCGCGCGCCTCGAGCCGCTGCTTTGCGCTCTTCGCGACGGCGAGCGTGATCTCCTTCTCGACGAGGCCGCGCGGGCCCATCGTGCCGGGGTCGTCACCGCCGTGACCGGGGTCGAGCACGACGAGCAGCCTGCGCTCGGGCGCCGGCGGCGCGGGCGACATCGCGGCGACGTCCGGCAGCGCGGACTCCGCCTCGCGGCGCTCCTCGCGCCCGCCGAACACGTCGATCACGAGCCGGTCGGGGCCCGCGAGCGCGAACATGCGGTGGCGCTCGTAACGAGCGAGGTCGATCACCGCGCGGGCCGCCTCACTCTCGAACTGGCCGAGGCGAACGGCCGTGAGAAGGCCATCGACCACGGGCTGTGGCGTGTCCCAGTCGTGACCGACCCACACGTTGGGCAAATCGACGTAGAGCCGATCCGAGCGTCCGGCTGCGGGATCCGCGGCGAGTCGCTGCAGCTCGCCCGCTGCCACGGGTCCTGACAACTCGATCACCACGCGCGTGTACTCGTCGTACGACCAGTGCCGCACGCTGCGCACCTTCACGCGGTCCGCGTGGTCGTCAGCCTGCGCGAAGCTGGCCGTGCTCGCGAGGGCGAGCAGCGCCGCCGCGACTGCCGCGGACGCGCGCATCACTTCGCTTCGCCTTCGAGCCGGCGCCGCCAGCGATCGAGTAGCGCGAGCGCAGCGAGCGGCGTGGTGCGATTCGCGTCGCTCGCGCGCAGCTCGGCAAGCACCGCGTCTTCGTTCGCATCGCGCGGTGACGGCGGCGCGAACAGCGAGAGCTGCGGAGACGCGGGCGCAGTGTCGGGCGCGGCGAGGCGCGGGCGGCCGCGCGCATCGAGCTCGCCCGCTTCGAGCTGCGCGAGCAGCTGGCGGGCGCGCGTGATGACGGACGCCGGCAGGCCCGCGAGCTTCGCGACCTCGATCCCGTACGAGCGGCTCGCGGGGCCATCGACGAGGCGCCGCAGGAACACGGCCTCGCCGTTCACCTCGCGCGCCTCGAAGTGCGCGTTCGCAACGGCGGCCTTCGCGAGCGCGAGATCGGCGAGCTCGTGGTAGTGCGTCGCGAAGAGCGTGCGGCAGCCGAGGCCCGGCGCGTCGTGGATGAACTCGGCGACGGCCCACGCGATCGAGAGCCCGTCGAAGGTGCTCGTGCCGCGGCCGATCTCGTCGAGGATCACGAGGCTGCGCGTGGTGGCCTGCCCGAGGATCTCGGCGGTCTCGCGCATCTCGACCATGAACGTGGACTGCCCCTGCGCGAGGCGGTCCGAGGCGCCGACGCGGGTGAAGATGCGGTCGACCACGCCGACTCGAGCGCTCGCGGCCGGGACGAAGCTCCCGATCTGCGCAAGCAGCACGATCAGCGCGACCTGCCGCAGGTACGTGCTCTTGCCCGACATGTTCGGGCCCGTCAGTAACAACACGCGCGTCGCGCTCGGCTCGAGCGCGGTGTCGTTCGCCACGAACGCGGCGCCCTCGCCTTGCAACACTCGCTCGACCACGGGATGCCGCCCGCCGCGAATCTCGAGCGTTCCGCCCTCGCTCAGCTCTGGGCGAGTCCAGCCGTCTCGGCGCGCGACCTCCGCGAGCGACTGCAGCGCGTCGAGCTCCGCCACCGCGTCGGCTGCGGCGCGAATGCGCGCCGCCTCGGCGAGCACGCTCTGCCGCACGTTCTCGAGCACTTCGCGCTCGAGCGCGGCCGCGCGGTCGTTCGCGCCGAGCACCTGCGACTCCATCTCGCGCAGCTCGCGCGTGGTGAAGCGCTCGGCGCTGGCGAGGGTCTGCTTGCGCTCGTAGTCGGCGGGCACGCGCGCGAGCTGCGCCTTCGGCACCTCGAGCCCGTAACCGAACACGGGCTGGTAGCGGACCTTCAGCGACGCGATGCCCGAGCGCTCGCGCTCGCGCGCCTCGAGGCCCGCGATCCACTCGCGGCCCTTGTGCGCGGCTTCGCGCAGCGCGTCGAGCTCGGGCCGGAAGCCCTCACGGATGAAGCCCGTCTCGCCGGCGCCGCGCGAGCCGCGCGGCAGCGGGCGCGGCTCGTCGACGATCGCGTCGAGGAGCAGCTGCACCAGCCCCTGCAGCTCGCGCGGAAGCGCCAGCGACGCCGGCGCAGCCTCGGGCACGAGCGCAGCGCCATCGCTCGCGAGCGCGCGGCGCACTTCGGGCAGCGCCGCCAGCGAGGCGCGCAAGGTCGCGAGATCGCGCGGCTCGCAGCCGGGCCGCGCGCACTTCGCGAGCTGGCGCTCGAGGTCGCGAACAGCGCCGAGCGCGCTGCGCAGCCGCGCGCGCGCGCGATCGCGCTCGGCGAGCCACGCGACGCCAGCTTGGCGCGCGCGGATAGCGTCCGGCGCGAGCAGCGGGTACGCGAGCCAGTGCGCGAGCCGGCGCGCGCCGAGCGCGGTGATCGTCTCGTCGATGCGCTCGATCAGCGTGCCGCGCCGCGAGCGATCCTCGGCGCTCTCGAACAGCTCGAGATGCCGGCGCGTCGCGGCATCGAGAATCATCGTGTCCGCGAGGGCGTAGCGGCGCAGCTTCGGCGCGAGCTTCGCGGCGGAAGGCTGGTGCGCCTCGAGGTACGCGAGCACGGCGGACGCCGCGCACAGGTCGGCGCCGGGCGTGTCGGCCGCGAGGAGTGCCGCCACGCTCGCGAAGCTCGCGGCAGGCGCGCGCGAGAGCACGAGCTGCGGCAGCCGCGCGCCCAGCTCGGTCGTCACGGACTCCGGCGCGTCGTCCGCGATCACGCACTCGCGCGGCGCGATGCGCTCGAGCTCGTCGAGCAGCGCTCTCGGCAGCGCGCCGTGCGCGAGCGGCGCCTGCGTCGCGCGGAAATGCCCCGTCGATGCGTCGAGCGCCGCGAGGCCTGCGTCGCCGGACGCGGTGATCGCGACGGCGGCGAGCGCGACCTCGCGCGCAGCCGGCAAACCGTTCGGGTCGCCCACGAGCCCGGGCGTGATCACTTCGATCACTTCGCGCCGAACCAGCCTGCGCCCCCCGACGCTGCGCGGATCCTCGGTCTGCTCGCAGATCGCGACGCGATGGCCCTTCTCGCTGAGACGCTTGATGTAGGCGTCGGCGGCGTGCACGGGCACGCCGCACATCGGAATCGGATCGGGCTTGTCCTTGTCGCGGCTCGTGAGCGTCACTTCGAGCAGCGGCGCCGCCCTGACTGCGTCGTCGAAGAACAGCTCGTAGAAGTCGCCCATGCGGTAGAACAGAAACGCGCCGGGGTGCTGCGCCTTGAGCGCCGCGTACTGGCGCATCATCGGCGTCTCGCGCGCGAGCACGCTCATGGCTTCGTGAGCGGCGGCGCGCCGTCGCCCGCTGCGATCGCCGCGCTCGCGCCGCGCAGCTGCTCCACTTCCGCTTCGAGCCCCTGCACGCGCTTCGCCAGCCGGCGCGCGCCGAGCGTCTTGCGCCCGAGCTGGAACAACAGGCCGGCGCTCGCCGCGAAAGCGCCGCCGAAGAACGCGACTGCGATCACGAGCCAGAGCGGCTGGTAGGACGCCTCCGCGAGGGGAAGATCGACCCGCACCGGGTCGTCGTTGGCGAGCACGAACACCGCCGAGGCCACCATCGTCGTCAGCAACAGCACCACCGCCACGAACCACCGCAGCTGTCGCATGGCTCTCACCCCCCGCGTCAGCAGCGCCGCTTGGACGAGTCAGCTCCGGCGCGCAGCGCCGCCAGCTGCACTCGCACCACCGCGCCGCGACCTCACCGTCTCACCCCTTCGACGACACCGGCGCGTCGTCGACCTTCTCCTTCAGCTCTTTGCCCACCTTGAAGAACGGCGTGCGCTTGGCCGGGATGTGCACCTCGTCGCCGGTCTTCGGATTTCGGCCCTCGCGCGCCTCGCGCACCTTCACCTGGAAGCTGCCGAAGCCGCGGATCTCGATGCGCTCGCCGCGTTTCAACGAGTCCGTCATCGCATCGAAGATCGTGTTCACCACGATCTCGGTGTCCTTCTTCGAGATGTGCGGCATCAGCTCGGACACGCGCTCGATCAATCCGCTCTTCGTCATCTGCGTCTCCACGTGGGCCGGGGCGCGGGCCCCGGCCCACTGGAAGTAGGTCCCTAATTACTCGCCTGATTCCTTCTTGGCGAGCTTCTCCTTCAGCAGGTCGCCGAAGGTCGTGGTCTGCGAGGTCGACTGTCGCTGCACGTGGCGCTTCAGCTCCTCTCGCAGCTCACGGTCGGTGAGCGCGCGAATCGACAGCGAGATCTTCTGGTCGACCGGGTCGACTCGCGTGACGACCGCGCGGACCTCTTGGCCCACGCTCACCACGTCGCTCGGCTTCGAGACGGGCTCGACCGAGAGATCGTTGCTGTAGATCAGCCCCTCGACGCCGGCGTCGAGCTTCACGAACGCGCCGAACTCGACCACGCTCGTGACCGCGCCGGTGATCTCCGAGCCCACCGGGTAGCGCTTGATGATGTCGTCCCAGGGATTCGGCGTGAGCTGCTTGACGCCGAGCGAGAACTTCTCGTTCTCGCGATCGATCTTCAGAACGATCGCTTCGACCTCGTCGCCCTCGTTGTACTTGTCCTTGGGATGCTTGATCTGCTCGGTCCACGAGATGTCCGAGACGTGGACCAGGCCGTCGATGCCTTCCTCGAGCCCGACGAAGAGCCCGAAGTTGGTGATGTTGCGGACCGGACCGCGCACGCGCGTGCCGACCGGGTACTTCTCCTCGATCAGCGACCACGGGTTCGGCTCGATCTGCTTCATGCCGAGCGAGATCTTGCGGTTGCCCTCGTCGACGTCGAGCACCACGGCTTCCACCGTGTCGTTCAGGTTCACCATCTTCGACGGGTGCTTGATGCGCTTCGTCCACGACATCTCGGAGATGTGGACGAGGCCCTCGATGCCCGGCTCGAGCTCGAGGAACGCGCCGTAGTCGGTGAGCGACACCACGCGGCCCTGGATGCGGCGGCCGAGCGGATACTTCATCGCCGCGTCGCGCCACGGATCGGGCTGGATTTGCTTCAGGCCCAGCGAGACGCGCTCGCTCTCGATGTCGAAGCGCAGCACCTTCACCTTGAGCTCGTCGCCCACGCGGAACAGCTCGCTCGGGTGATTCACGCGGCCCCACGACATGTCGGTCACGTGCAGCAGGCCGTCGAGGCCGCCGAGATCGATGAACGCACCGTAGTCGGTGATGTTCTTGATCACGCCGTCGACGATCTGGCCTTCTTGCAGCGTCTGCAGCGTCGTCGCGCGCATGCGCTCGCGCTCCTTCTCGAGGAGCGCGCGCCGCGAGAGCACGATGTTCCCGCGCCGCTTGTTGAACTTGATGATCTTGAACTGGAGGCGCTCGCCGAGCAGCGCCTCGAGATTGCGCACGGGGCGCAAGTCGACCTGCGAGCCGGGCAGGAACGCCTTCACGCCGATGTCGACGCTGAGGCCGCCCTTCACGCGCGAGATGACTTTGCCTTCGACCGACTCGTCGGCCTCGAAGGCCTTGCTGATCTCGTCCCAGATCTTGAGACGGTCGGCCTTCTCCTTGCTGAGGACGATGTAGCCGTCCTCGTCCTCGACCTCTTCGATGAACACGTCGACCGGGTCACCGGGCTTGACGAGCAAGCGGCCCGACTCGTCCATGAATTCCCAGGCGTCGATCAGGCCTTCGGACTTGAAGCCCACGTCGATCTGCACGTGGTCTTGATCTGCGGCGAGCACGCGTCCCTTGACGACCTCGCCTTCCTTGAGCTTGGGCGCGTCCTTCGCGAACAGCTCCGCGAACGACATGCCGGTGGTGGGTTGTTGAGACATGAGACTGAGATCACTCCTTGGTGGCCGCCGACTTGGCGGCCTTGTTCGTTTCCGGACGTGGATGTGCGCCTCCGGAGTGGGCGTTCGCCCCGCCCTGCGCGAGCTGATCGCGCGCGGCGGTGAGAAGTGAGGTGACGCTCGCGGCGTCGCCGCTCTCGATCGCACGGGCGAGCGCGGCGGCGCGCTCAGCGGCGAAGAGCAGCGGCGCTGCGAGCGCCTGCTTGTTGTTCACGAGGATGTCGGCCCACATCGCGGGATCGCTCGCCGCGATGCGCGTGAAGTCGCGAAAGCCCGTGCCCGCGAGCTCGCGCGCGGCGACCGGCGCGCCTTCGAGCGAGGCGGCGAACGCGAAGGCGATCGCGTGCGGCGCGTGGCTCACCCAGGCCACCTCCTCGTCGTGGCGCTGCGCCGAGCGGCGCAGCACGCGGCAGCCGAGCGCGCGCCAGAGCCAGATCACGCGCTCCTCGGCGGCGGCGTTCGCCGGCTTCGCAGGCGTGACGATGCAGGCCGCGCTCTCGAACAAGTCCGCGCGCGCATGCGCGTAGCCCGTGTGGTGGCTGCCGGCCATCGGGTGCGAGCCGACGTAACAAGTGCCGCTCGGGAGCAGCGGCGGCAGCGACTCGGCGAGAGTCGCCTTCACGCTGCCCACGTCCGTCACGATTGCGCCCGGCGCGAGATGCGGCGCCAGCCCCGCGAGCAGGGCCGGCATCGCGTGTACCGGGCTCGCGAGCACCACGAGGTCCGCGCCGCGCACGCCTGCCGCGAGGTCCAGCTCCGCGCGATCCGCGATGCCGCGCGCGAGGACCTCGCGCTGCGCCTCCGCGCGGCGCACGACCGCGACCACTTCGCGCGCGAGGCGCCGCTCGCGCACCGCGAGCGCGACGGAACCGCCGAGCAAGCCCGTGCCGACGACGGCGACGCGCTCGAAGTGATTCGCGCTGCCGCGCTCACTTCGCTCGCCTGCGGCAGGCCGCGCGCTTCGCGTGCTCATCGCTGCGCTCGCCACTGCTGCAGCGCCTTCACGCAGCGCTCGTTCTCTTCCGCAGTGCCGATGCTGATGCGGATGTGCCCCGGCATCCCGAAGCCCGCGAGCGGCCGCACGATCACGCCTTGCTTCAGCAGCGCGTCGTATGCACCGACGCCCGCATCGGCGAGCAGGTAGTTCGCGTCGGTCGGCCACGTGGGAACGCCGAGCGCACGCAGCTCGCGCTCGAAATACGCGATGCCGTCGGCGTTCACCCGCTGCGTGCGCGCGACGTGCTCCGCGTCGTCGAGCGCAGCGACCGCGGCCTCCTCGGCGAGCAGGTTCAGGTTGAACGGATGCCGCGCGCGCTCGAGGTAGTCGATCGTCTCGACGTCACCGATGCCGTAGCCGACGCGCAGGCCCGCGAGGCCGTAGATCTTCGAGAACGTGCGCATGATCAGCGTGCCCGGGCGCTTCGCGACCCACGCGAGCGAGTCCGGGAAGTCCGCGCGCCGCACGAACTCGTAGTACGCCTCGTCGATCAGCAGCAGCACGTCCGCGGGCAGCGACGCCACGAAGGCGTCGAGCTCCGTGCGGCCCACGCTCGTGCCGGTGGGGTTGTTGGGATTGCAGACCATCACGACGCGCGTGCGGGGCGTGATCGCGGCGCGCATCGCAGGCAGGTCGTGCACGAGCGCGGGCGTGAGCGGCACGGGCACCGGCGTTCCGCCCATGCCCTTGGTCACGATCGGGTACATCGCGAACGACGGCCACGCGTAGACGACTTCGTCGCCTGGGCCGATGAAAGACTTCGCCATCAGCTCGAAGATCTCGTCGCCGCCGCAGCCGAACACGAGCTGGTTGCCGGCGACGCCCAGACGCTTCGCGAGCTTGGTGCGCAGCTTGAAGCTCGCGCCGTCGGGGTAGCGGTTCACCCGTGCGGCGGCGGCGGCGATCGCCGCAAGCGCCTTCGGCGAAGGCCCGAGCGGGTTCTCGTTCGAGGCGAGCTTGGTCGCGGACTTGATGCCGAGCTCGCGCTCGAGCTCCTCGATCGGCTTGCCCGGCTTGTAGGGCTCGATGCCCGGGATCCACGGCTTGACGTGCGTCACGCGGTTTCTCCCGGACGCAGGTTCGTCGCGCGCGGGAAGGAGCCGAGCACGCGCCACGAGGTCGCGAGCTTCGCGGCGTCGGCGCAGGCGGCCTGCACGCGCTCCTCGCTGTGGTGGCCCTCGAGGTCGATGAAGAACACGTACTCCCAGGGCGTGCCCTTCAGCGGGCGCGCCTGGATGCTGGTGAGATTCACGCCGTGCGCGGCGAAGGGCGCGAGCAGGCGATGCAGCGCGCCGCTCTCGCTCTTGCGCACGGTGTACGCGAGGCACGTGAGGTCGTTGCCGCTCGGCGCCGGCGCGTCGCCGCCGAGCACCACGAAGCGCGTCGTGTTGTCGCGGCGATCCTCGATGCTCGACGCGACCGTCTGTAGCCCCGCGAGCTCGCCCGCGAGCGCGCTCGCGATCGCCGCGGTGCCAGGCTCCTTCTGCGCGAGCGCGGCGGCGGCGGCGGTGCTAGCGACCTCGTAGCGCTCCACGCCCGGCAAGTGGCGATCGAGCCAGTGCCGGCACTGCGCGAGCGGCTGCGGATGCGAGGCGACGCGCTTCACGTCTTCGAGCGCGCCGCTCTGCGAGAGCAGGCAGTGCGAGATGCGCAGCACCGTCTCGCCGCACAGCGCGAGGCGCGAGTCGACGAGCGCATCGAGCGTCTGCGTGACGACGCCATCGGTGGAGTTCTCGACGGGCACGATGCCGTGGTCCGCCTCCTTGCGTTCCACCGCGGTGAGCACGTCCGAGATCGTCGCGACGCCGATGTAGTCCGCCTGCTCGCCGAACGTCGCGCGGGCGGCCGCGTGCGAGAACGTGCCCTCGGGTCCGAGGTACGCGATGCGCAGGCGCGCCTCGAGCGAGCGCGTGGCCGAGACGATCTCGCGGAACACGGCGCGAATGCCCGAGGCGGGGAACGCGCCGCGATTGCCGCGCACGAGCGCGTCGACGAGATCGCGCTCGCGCGCCGCGCGGTAGATCGAGCTGCGCTCGGAGCGCTTGAGCTCGCCGACCTGCTTCACGAGCTCCGCGCGCTTGTTGAGCTCGGCGAGAAGGTCGCGATCCACCGCGTCGATCGCGGCGCGCAGGCGCGCGAGCTCACGCTCGCCCTCACCCGACGCCGTCGTCTTCGCCTTCGGATCGCCCATGCTCCCCTTTCGCGCGTGCCTTCGGCATCGACCGATCACACGCGCGCCAAAACCGAGTGCCAGACCGAATCACAGGACGAGACGCGACTGCGCGAACGAGCGAGAAGTCGCGTAACCCCGCGAAAAAGCTGGCGCAGCTTATCGGCGGCGCTCCGGCGAGTCAAAGCCGAAACGCCGGAATCCTGCGCGCTTCCGCGGGGTTACCGCGCCGAGCCCCGCGGGACGAAGATCGGCGTCAGAGACTGGCGTTTTAGGAGACCAGCACCGCTGGCCGCAGACGCTGGCGATGCGACCCGGAAGTGACCCGGCCCGCGCGATTCGGCACGCTGGCGCGATGACGCGCATCGTCGGGCTCACGGGCGGGATCGGGACGGGGAAGAGCACGGTCTCGCGCATGCTGACGGCCCTCGGCGCCGCGGTCGTGGACGCGGACGCGATCGTGCACGAGCTGCAGGCGCCGGGGATGCCCATGGTCGCGGAGATCGCCCGCGCTTTCGGGCCGGAGTTCGTCGGCCCGGACGGGGCCCTCGACCGCGCGCGGCTGCGGGAGCTCGTGTTCCGCGACCCCGAGGCCCGAAGGCGTCTCGGGGAGATCACCCACCCCGCAGTCGGCCGCGAAATGCTGGCGCGCGTCGAGGCCGCCCGCGCCGCCGGGACCGCGCTCGTCGTGATGGACAACCCCCTGCTCTTCGAGGGCCGCGCGCGCCGGGTCGCCGCGAATCCCGCGCTCGCCCCTCACGACCGCGGCGAGGACTCGATCCTCGTGTACGCGCCCGCGGAGACGCAGATCGCGCGCCAGATCGCGAGGGACGGCGTGACCCGCGAGCTCGCGCTCCAGCGCCTCGCGGCGCAGCTGCCGATCGAGGCGAAGCGCGCCCTCGCGACTCACGTGATCGACAACTCCGGCGGGCTCGACGCCACCGAGCGTCAGGTGCGCGAGCTGTACGCGAAGCTGGTCAGCGCGGCTTCAGCGCGCCCTTGATCTCGCGCGCGAACTTCGCGACGGCGTCGACCGCCGCGGCCTTGCTGCCCGCGCGCTCGATCAACGCGACGATCGCGCTGCCCACCGCGACGCCGTCGGCGTAGCGGCAGACCTCGGCGGCGTGCTCGGGGCGCGAGATGCCGAAGCCCACGATCACCGGGACATCGCTGAGCGCGTGGACTGCGCGAACGCCCTGCTCGATTCCGCTCGCCAGCTCGCTGCGCGCCGCGGTCACGCCCGTCAGCGAGACGTAGTAGAGAAAGCCGCGCGTGTTGTGGACGAGCATGCGCATGCGCGCGGGCGTGGTGGTGGGCGAGCCGAGCAGCGCAGCATCGACGCCGTGCTTTGCGAACGCGCCGTAGAGGTCGGCGCCCTCTTCCGGCGGCAAGTCGGGACAGAGGATTCCGTCGATGCCGGCGTCCGCGCATGCCGCTGCGCAGCCTTCGGCGCCGAGTGCGTAGAACGGATTCGCGTAGCCCATCAGCAGCAGCGGAATCTTCACCTGCGGGCGCAGCTTCGCGACGAGCGGCAGCACCTTGCGCAGCGTCGTGCCGCGCGCGAGCGCGCGCTCGCTCGCGCGCTGAATCGTGGGACCGTCGGCGCTCGGATCGGAGAACGGGATGCCGATCTCGATCATGTCGGCGCCATTTTCCGCGAGCGCGAGGATCATCTCCGACGTCGTTTCGAGATCGGGGTCGCCGGCGGTGATGAACGGAGCGAAGCCGCCTTCGCGCGCCGCGCGCAGCGCAGCGAAACGTTCCGCGATACGGGTCATCGAGGTTTTCGCTTCGCGAGGATCTCGCGCACCTGGGGCGCGTCCTTGTCGCCGCGGCCCGAGAGGTTCAACACCACGAGCGCGCCCGGCATCTGCGCCGCGAGCTTCGGCAGATACGCGATCGCATGGGCGGGCTCGAGCGCGGGCAGCAGGCCCTCGATGCGCGCGAGGTGTTGGAAGGCAGCGAGCGCTTCCTCGTCCGTCACCGAGACGTACGTCGCGCGGCCGATCTCGTGGAAGTGCGCGTGCTCGGGGCCGACACCGGGGTAGTCGAGGCCCGCCGAGATCGAGTGCGCCGGGAAGATCTGTCCGTCGTCGTCCGCGAGGACGAGCGTGCGCTGGCCATGAAGAATGCCCGGCACACCCGCGCCGATCGTCACGCCGTGGCGTCCCGTCGCGATGCCCTCGCCCGCGGGCTCGACGCCGAACATCTTCACGCTCGCGTCGTCCTTGAACGGGTGGAAGAGGCCCATCGCGTTCGAGCCGCCGCCCACGCATGCGACGAGCGCGTCCGGCAGACGCCCCGCCTGCGCGACGATCTGCTCGCGCGCCTCGACGCCGATCACGCGCTGGAGGTCGCGCACCAGCGTCGGGTACGGGTGCGGCCCCATCACCGAGCCGATGCAGTAATAAGTCGAGCGCACGTTCGTGACCCAGTCGCGCAGCGCCTCGTTGATCGCGTCCTTCAGCGTGCGCGAGCCGCACGTCACGGCGTGCACCTTCGCGCCGAGCAGCTCCATGCGGAACACGTTCAGCGCCTGGCGCTGCACGTCCTCCTCGCCCATGAACACTTCGCACTGGAGGCCGAGCAGCGCGCACGCCGTCGCCGTCGCCACGCCGTGCTGGCCCGCGCCGGTCTCCGCGATCACGCGCGGCTTGCCCATGTGCTTCGCGAGCAGCGCCTGCCCGAGCACGTTGTTGATCTTGTGCGCGCCGGTGTGCGCGAGGTCCTCGCGCTTCAGGTAGACGGTGAGGCCGGTCTCCGCCGAGAGCCGCTTCGCGTGATAGAGCGGCGTCGGACGGCCGGCGTAGTGCCGTAACAAGTCGCCGAGCTCGCGCCGAAACTCGGGCGAGCCGGTGATGCGCGGGATCGCGGCTTCGAGCTCGTCGAGCGCGGCGATCAACGACTCGGCGACGTAGCGGCCCCCGAAGCTGCCGAAGCGCCCGCGGCTCGGCCCGGGCGCGAGCGACTCGCTCATTTCGACGCCTCGCGTACGGCCTTCACGAAGGCCGCGATCTTCGCCGCGTCCTTGCGGAAGCTCGCGCCGTCGACGCCCGTCGCGACGTCGACGCCCCACGGCAGCACGTCGCCCACCGCGGCGATCGCCTCGGCCACGTTCTCGGGGTTGAGGCCGCCGGCCAGGATCACGTCGGTGCCCGCCGAGATCAGCGGCTCCGCCTCGCTCCAGTCCCACGCCTTGCCCTTGCCGCCGCCTTCGGTCGGGTGATCCAGTAACAAGATCGCGCTCGGGAACTGCTCGATCGCCTCCATGTCGGCGCCGCGCACGGCCTTGATCACGGGCAGATCGACGAGCTCGATGTCCTCTTCCGTCTCGTCGCCGTGGAACTGGATGCGCTCGAGGTCGACCCGCCGCATCACCTTCTGGATCTCGACGAGCGGCGCATTCGCGAACACCGCCACGCGCTCGATCTGGCCCGCGACGCGCGCTGCGATCTTCTCGCCTTGGTCGATCGAGAGATGGCGCGGCGACGCGGGCACGAAGTTGAGGCCGATCAGGTCGACGCCCGCGTCGACGCACATCGCTGCGTCGTCGGGGTGGGTGATCCCGCACACCTTGATGCGAACCGTCACGCGATGCCTCGGAGTTTGCGAAGCGCGAGCCCGACGTCCGGCTCGCGCATCAATGATTCGCCGACGAGGTAGCCATGCGCGCCCGAACGCGCGAGCCGCTCCACGTCCGCGGGGCCGAAAATACCGCTCTCCGCGACGACGCAGGCACGGCCCGCGGCGCGCGGCGCGAGCCGCTGGGTCACGCCGAGGTCGGTGTGGAACGAGCGCAGGTCGCGGTTGTTGATGCCGATCAGCGCAGCGCCGCTCGCGAGCGCGACCTCCAGCTCCGCCTCGTCGTGCACCTCGACGAGCACCTCGAGGCCGAGCGACGCCGCGTGCTTCGCGAACGCGGCGATCTCGGCGGGCGAGAGCGCCGCGACGATCAGCAGCACCGCGTCGGCGCCGGCCACGCGCGCCTCGTCGATCTGGTACGCGTCGACGACGAAGTCTTTCCGCAACAGCGGCACGGGCGTCACCGCGCGCACGGCTTCGAGCACGGACAGCGAGCCGCCGAAGTACTGCTCGTCCGTGAGCACGGAGATCGCAGCGGCGCCCGCCGCGGTGTACGCGCGCGCGATCGCGACTGGATCGCAGTCGCGGCGGATCTCGCCCTTGCTCGGCGACTTCCGCTTGATCTCGGCGATCACGCGAACGCCCTCGCCGCGCTCGAGCGAACCGCGCAAGCTCGCGACGCGGCGCGTGCACGCGCGGGCGCGCGCGGCGAGCGCGTCCGCGCTCTCGCGCGACTTCGCCGCCGCGACCTCTTCGCGCTTCGTCGCGAGGATGCGGGCCAGGATCGTGCTCACGCCCGCACCGCCTGCGTCGCCGCCGCGAGCGCCGCCAGCTTCGCCTTCGCGGCGCCCGAGGCGACGCTCTCGCGCGCGAGCGCAACGCCCGCCGCGACGTCACGCGCGGCGCCGGCCACGAACAGCGCCGCGCCCGCGTTCACCAGCACGATGTCGAGCGCCGCGCCCGGCTCGCCCGCGAGCACGCCACGCGCGATGCGCGCGTTCTCCTGCGCGTCGCCTCCGCGCAGCGCCTCGGGCTTCGCACGCGCCACGCCGAGCGCCTCGGGCTCGAGCGTCGTCGCCTGCACACGGCCCGCGTCGAGCAGCGCCGCGAACGTGCGCCCCGTCGTCGTGATCTCGTCGAGCCCGTCCTCGCCGTGCACGACGAGCGCGCGCTCGCTGCCGAGCTCCCCCAACACCTGGGCGAGCGTCTCCACCAGCCCGCGCGCGTACACGCCGATCAGCTGCCGCTTCGCGCCCACCGGCGAGAGCAGCGGTCCCATGGCGTTCATCAGCGTGCGATGCGGAAGCTCGGCGCGCACCGGGGCGACGAAGCGCATCGCGGGATGCGCGCGGCGCGCGAAGAACGGCGCGATGCCGACCTCGCCGAGAATGCGCGATGCCGCCGCCACCGGGATGTCGCCGTTCACGCCGAGCGCTTCGAGCACGTCGAAGCTGCCGCACTTGCTCGTGGCCGCGCGGTTGCCGTGTTTCGCGACCGGGACGCCTGCGCCCGCGACGACGAACGCCGCGACGGTGGAGATGTTGAACGTGCTGGCGCCGTCGCCGCCGGTGCCGCAGGTATCGACCGTGCGCGCGTCGCCGAGCACGGCGGTATCCGCGTGCTTGCGCAGCGCGCGCGCCACCGCCGCCAGCTCGCGCGCGGTCTCGCCCTTGGTGCGCAGCGCGACGAGCAGCGCCGCGATCTGCACGGGCGTCGCCTCGCCGCGCGCGATCGTGTCGAAGGCCGCCTCGAGCGCCGCGGCGGGCACTTCGGTGCGCTCCGCCGCGAGCGCGATCGCCTGCGCGAGGCTCATGCCGCCGCTCGCGGCGCGCAGCGCGCGAGGAAGTTCGCGAGCAGGCGCTTGCCGTCGCGCGTGAGGATCGATTCGGGATGGAACTGCACGCCCTCGACCGGCAGCGAGCGATGCCGCACGCCCATGATCTCGCCGTCCTCGGTGCGCGCCGTGACTTCGAGCACCGCGGGGCACGTCGCGGGCTCGATCACGAGACTGTGGTAGCGGGTCGCTTCGAGCGGCGTCGCGAGGCCGGCGAACACACCGCGCTGCTCGTGGTGAATCTGCGAGGTCTTGCCGTGCATGAGGCGCTTCGCCGAGACGATGCGCCCGCCGAACACCTCGCCGATCGCCTGATGCCCGAGACACACGCCGAGCACTGGCGTGCCGCGCTCGGCGAACGCGCGCACGGCCTGCATCGAGACGCCGGCGGCGTCGGGGCGTCCGGGCCCGGGCGAGATCACGAGCCCGTCGACAGCGCGCGCCAGCAGCGCCGCGAGCGGCTCCGCGTCGTTGCGCACCACCTCGACGCTCGCGCCGAGCTCGCCGAGGTACTGGAAGAGGTTGTACGTGAAGGAGTCGTAGTTATCGATCAGGAGGAGGCGCGGCATCGTCAGTCCGCCCCTTCGCGCGCCATGTCGATCGCCTGAATCAGCGCGCGCGCCTTGTTCTCGCACTCTTTGTATTCGAGGCGCGGATCGGAGTCGGCGACGATGCCGGCGCCGGCCTGCACGGAGACCTTGCCCCCGTGTGCGAGCATGGTTCGGATCGTGATCGCGAGGTCCATGTTCCCGGAGTAGTCGATGTAGCCGCAGCAGCCGCCGAACGGCCCGCGCCGCAGCGCCTCGAGCTCGTCGATGATCTCCATCGCGCGGACTTTCGGCGCGCCCGAGAGCGTGCCGGCGGGGAACGTCGCCCGTAACAAGTCGAGCCAGTCGAGCCCGCGGCGCAGCTTGCCCTGCACGTTCGAGACGATGTGCATCACGTGCGAGTAGCGCTCGATCGAGGCGTACTCGGTGACCTGCACGCTCCCCACCTCGGCCACGCGGCCCACGTCGTTGCGACCGAGATCGACGAGCATCGCGTGCTCCGCGATCTCCTTCGGATCGGTGCGCAGCTCCTGCTCCATCGCGAGATCGTCCGCGGCGTCGCGCCCGCGGCGGCGCGTGCCGGCGATGGGCCGCACGTCGACCTGGTCGCCCTCGAGGCGCACGAGGATTTCGGGCGACGAGCCGATCAGCACGCTCTCGCCCATGCGCAGGAAGAACAGGTACGGGCTCGGGTTGATGCGGCGCAGCTGGCGATAGAGCGAGAGCGGCTCGACTTGCAGCGGCACCGTGAAGCGCAGCCCGAGCACGACCTGGAAGATGTCGCCAGCGACCACGTACTCCTTCGCGCGCTTCACCGCGTCCTGATAACTCTCGGGCGTCATCGAGCGCACGAGCTCCATCGGCGCGCGCACTGCCGGGCGCCGCTCGTCGGCGGGGCGCGCGCCGCGGATGCGCGCGACCAGTGCGTCGATCTTCGCGCTCGCGTCGGCGTACGCCGCAGGCGCATCGCGCCCGTCGCGCAGGTCGACGTGATGCACGATCAGCGCGGTGTGCCGCAGGTTGTCGTAGACGACGACGCTGTCGGGGAAGCTGAACCACACGTCGGGCAGGCCGATCGGATCCGGGTTCGCGTCGGGAATTTTCTCGATGAAGCGCACCCAGTCGTAGCCGACCATGCCGACCGCGCCGCCGGTGAAGCGCGGCAGCTCGACACCGGGAAGTGTCACCGGGCGGAACTCCGCGAGACGCGCGCGCAGCACGGCGAGCGGATCTCCGCCCGCATCGAAGCGCCGCGTCTCGCCGCGCTCGGTCCACTCCACTTGCGAGCCCCGCGCGTGAAAGCGCGCGCGGCTACCGACGCCGATCAGGCTGTAGCGCGCCCACTTTTCGCCGCCCTGGACCGACTCGAGCAAGAATGAGGTCGCGCCGTCGTCGAGCGCGCGGAACAGCGAGAGCGGCGTGTCGAGGTCCGCGAGCACCTCGCGCACGACCGGGATCAGGTTTCCGCGCAGCGCGAGCTCGGCGAACTCGTCGGGCTGGGGGCGGATCACGGGAAGCCTCGGCTCGGGGCGCGGAAGTGCGCGAGAAGCCTCGTCTATCAGAGCCCGCGCGGGGCTGCAAACGCTACCGCATCCACTTCGCTCGGCTTCGCTCGGGGCTGCCTGGGTTGCCGCCGCGCTACTTGCGCACGATCGCGTCGCGGTCGCGCACGCGCATCGACTCGAAGGGGCGGATCAGGTCGTCGCCGGTGCCCAGGATCTTGTAGGAGATGCCGACCTCGAAGCCGCGCGAGCGCTCGTCTTCCGCCTCGACCCGAATCGCCCAGCACTTGCAGCGCGAGACGTACTCGAGGCCAAGCTGCTGGCGCACCGAGAACGTGCCCTCGAGCGAGTACTGGATGCGGTACGTGAGCGCGAAGCCGCGCAGCAGGGTCCAGCGCCCATAGAGATCGAATTGATCGATCTGGTCGAAGTTCTGCGAGAACTCGTCGAAGCGGTTGCTCGCGTAGCGGAAGCCCTCGAAGAACTTCGGGAGGTCGCGCACGAAGCGGTACGCGAACGCGACGTCGTTGCCGCGCTCGTCCGAATAGCCGAGCTCGAAGAGCGTCTCGTCGATCTGCGTCTCGTCGATGTCGAAGCCGACGTCGAAGCGCGACCGCCAGCGCTTCGCAGGGAAGACCGCGCCGCTGAGGAAGACGTTGCGCACGGAGTCGCCCGCGAAATCCCACCACGCGGTGAGCGTGACGTCGCCCAATAGGCGCGGCGGGTCGCCCTCTTCCGCGCCCGCGACGTAGAAGCGATTCCCGAGCGCGACGTGCAGCGCCTCCACCTGCTCGATGCGATCCGCCGGATCGCGAATCAAGCTGATCGGCTCGAGCGCCCGCAGCCGCGACTGCAGGATGTCGGAGCGCGGGATGAAGAGGGGATTGTTGCGCTGGCGCGCGTTGCCGATCTGTTCCACCCACGCGAACCCCACGCTCGGCTCGAGCAGATGCGTCGTGCGGCGATCCGTGAACGGCAGCGGCAGTGAGCGGCGCAGGCGCGCGCGCAGATCGAAGTTGCCCGTGACGAGGTTGCGCGCCTCGCTCCCGCGCCGGTGCGTCTCGTAGAGCGTTCCGTAATAAGCGACCTCGGGAAGGAACTCGACGATGTCGCCGAGCCGCACCGGGAAGTAGAGCCGCGGGTTCAGCACGAGGCGGTGCCCGCGGTCGGCGAGCAGCTCGCCCTCTTGGAAGACGCCGTCGCCCTCGCGCCCGCTGGAGTTCGACAGCGCATCGAAGTCGTCGAGCGCTTCGTCGAGCAGGCTCGCTGCGCCGGTCGCGAGGTTGCGCTCGAAGCCGGTGGGAACGCCGTCGAGGCCGGTGTCGAGGAACAGCCCGTTCGGCCCGAGCGCCGCGCCGGGGAATCTCCCCCGCACGCTCTCGAACGCGGTGAAGTGCGTGTAACGCGCGTCGAACGCCCAGAACACGCGCTGGCCGAACACGCCGCTCGGGAGCGCGCCCGCGCGCACGTCGGGCAGGCGCTGCAGCCACGTGCGGTCGCGGTCGAGGTTGTTGGGGTTCTGCAGGTCGTCCGCGACGCGCACTTCGCCAGCGACGCCGAGCTGGTCGCGCGCGCCGAAGCGGTTCTCGGCGAAGGCGAGCGAGTCGATGTGGCGGTCGTTGCGGCGCTCGGCGTACTCGCGGAAGTCGAACGGGAAGAGGTTGTCCGACAGCAGCGTGACGTCCGCCTTCGCGCGCCAGCCGCCGGGGAGATCCAGTTGGTCGTGAACCCAATCGAGCGCCCAGCGATCGTCGTCGAACGGCGTCGCGGGCTTGCTGCGGCTCACCTCGTCGTCGTTGAACAGGAACGTGCCGTACGCCTCTCCCGAGGACCGCTCGCCGACGACGTACTCGAGCGAGAGCTCGGGCTTGAAGCCGCGCTTGGTCAAGTAGCGCGGCGCGATCGTCACGTTCAGCGGATCGCCCACGGCCCAGAAGTACGGCAGGCCGACCTCGAGACCGGTGCGCGAGCTCGTGCGCACTTCTGGGAATAACAACCCGCTCTCGCGCTCGGTCTTCACGGGGTACTTCAGCCACGGCAGCCACAGCACCGGCACGCCGAGGATGTCGATCGTCGAGTTGCGCGCGGTCGCGTAGCCGCCGACTTCGATGTCGAGCGCTTCCGAATTCACGAGCCACGGCGTGCGCTCGCCTTCCGGGCACTCGCAGGTCGTGAAGCGTGCGTCCTCGAGGCGGTAAGCGTCCTCGCCGCGGCGCTCGATCACCTCACCTTCGAGCGTGAAGTCGTGCTCCTGCGACTCGACGCTGCCCTGCAGCACGATGCCGGTCTGTTCGTCGAGCTGGAAGCGCGTCGCGCGCGCGTGCACGAGATCGTCGGACTCGCGCGCGATCACGTTCCCGACCGCCATGCCTCGCCGCGTCGTGCTGCTGAACGCGATCCAGTCCGCGCTCAGCACGCGCCCTTCCTGCGCGATCTGCACGCCGCCGCGCGCCACGTAGACATCGCCTTCGCGCTCGTACGTGATGTCGTCCGCGCTGAGATCGAACGAGCGGTTGCCGATGCGGAAGGTCTTGCGCTCGGGCGCGTCGGCGCCCTGTGCCTGCGCGCCCGCGCCGAGCGCAGCGATCAGCGCGAGCGCGGCGAGCACGGGGCGAAGGCGACGGCTTGCGAACGACAGAGCTGCGCCCCCGGCAGTTGGGCGCGCCGCGCCCGAAGGAAGGCGACGCTAGCGGCAGCGCGTGATGGCAGCGACGCCCGGGGGCGCGCGGCCGGCCGCCCTACTCGCCCGGATCGAGCGCCGCCGCGAGCGCGTCGAAGTCGCGGATTTCGAGCTCGTCGTCGACCAGGCGCAGCAGCTTCTGGTCGATCAGCTGATTCAGCGCGCGGTGCGCCTCGACCATCCGCAGCCCGGCGTCGCTCGCGAGCTTGCGCAGCGTGGTCGGGACGCGCGCCGTCTTCTCACCCGGATTCGCGGCGCGCAGCAGCACGCGCACGACGGGGCGTAACAAGTCGTCCACACCGAGCGCGCTGAGGCGCTGCTCGAGCTCGATGGCGCGCTCGGCGAGCCGCTGGATCACGCGCATCGCGATCTCGGGCCGATCGGCGCACATCGCCTCGAAGGTCGCGCGGTCGAGCTGGAGCAGCCGCGTGTCGCCCACCGCCACGGCGCGCGTGGTGCGCTCGCGCCCGAGCAGCACCGCGATCTCGCCGAAGAAGTCGCCCGGGCCGTAGCGCGCGATCACGCGCCCGCCTTCGCCGGCGCTGTCGCGCCTGAGCTCGACGTTGCCCGCCTGCACCACGAACAGCACGTCGCCGGGCTGGCCGGCGTCGTAGATCACGTCACCGGACGCAAAGCGCCGCTCGTAGGTGCTGCGCACGGCGAAGCCGGTGTCCTCGCGCTGATCCTGGGCTGACTTGCTCACGCCAGTTTTTTCGGCGCGGCTCGGGGCGCTCTTGAGGCGCCAGCGCGGCTCGAGGCTCAGTCGCGCGCGAGGAGCGGCGCCACCGTTTCTTCGAGCTCCGGCAGCGTCATCACGCCCACGTGCGCAGATGCGATCTGGCCCTGCGCGTCGACCACGTAGAGCGTGGGGAAGCCGGGCACGCCGTAATCGATGGCGAGCCCCTCGTCGCCGTAGAGCACGGGGTAGTTCATGCCCTTCTCGCGCGCGAAGGGCGCCACGGCATCGCGGTCCCAGTCCACGCTCACGCCCAGCACGTGCACGCGGCCCGCGTACTTGCGCTGAAACTCGATCAGCACCGGGATCGTCTCCTCGCACGGCCCACACCACGTGGCCCAGAAGTCGACGAGCACGGGCTTGCCGCGCAGCGACGCGAGCGAGACCTGCCCGCCATCGAGCGTCTCGAGCGTGAAGTCCGGTGCGGGCTCGCTCGTGGTGGCCGCGGCGGCGGGCGGCGGGTCGAACGGCGGATCGCACGCGGCGAGGGTCGCGCCAACCAACACGAGCGCGAGCGCGAGCTTCACAGCAGCCACGATTCGAGCGCCTCCACCCAGTCGTTCAGGAACGCGAGGCGCGCGTTGAACCACGTGAACGCGTCGAAGAACACCATCGCGCCCACCCCCACGAGCAGCGCGCCGCTCGCGATTTCGAGCGCGCGGAACTGCTTCTTCACGGCGGCGAACGTCGCGAAGAACCAATCGAGGCTCCACGCCGCAGCGAGAAACGGGATGGCGAGTCCCGCGGAGTAGACCGCGAGCAGCGCGATGCCGGCGCCCACCGTTTCATGCTGCATCGCGAGTGTGTAGATGCC